>DATJLY010000293.1:0-2087 GCA_035509095.1 Allostellaceae bacterium
TTCCGGTGCGGGCATTGCGCTCGCGTGGCTGCTGGTGGCGCCACCGATCCTCGCTTCCCTCGCGGCCTCGCCCCTTGGCCGCGCGGTGCGCTCGCGCGGTGCGCTTGCCCTGTTGCTGGTGCTGCCATTTGCCGCGATCGCCGCCACCATCTCGCTCAACGGCAAGGCGCTCCTCGCGTCCGTCGAGACCACGACCGCCCACCCCAATCCGGTGCTCGACGAGGCGCGCAAAGAGGCACCCCACGATCTCGAAGGGGCCGTCAAGGAGCTCGAAGCCAAGCTCGCGGCCGCACCCAACGACCAGGACGGGTGGCGCCTTCTTGCCCGCTCCTACACCGAGCTGGGTCAGCCCGACAAGGCCGCGGACGCGGCGCGCCACGCCGCCGCCTTGGGCGCGCAGGCGGGCGATGCCGATGCCATGTCGGCGCGCGGCGAGGATCTTGTCACGGCAAACGGCGGCACCGTCGGTGCCGATGCGCGCAAGTCCTTCGAGGCGGCACTGGCCGCCGACCCGGGCGATCCGCGCGCGCGGTTCTACATGGGTCTTGCGGCGGCGCAGGACGGCAATAACGACGACGCGCTACAGAAGTGGCTCGCGCTCGAGCGCGATTCGCCGGCCGACGCGCCCTGGCTCGACGGATTGCGCGCCAATATAGGCCGCTTGGCGAAGGAGATGGGGCTCGACGACGCCGCTCTCGCCGCGCGGCGCGGCGCGTTGGCAAAAGCCGGACCGCCGCCCTCCGTGGCGCCGCCGCCGCAGCCGGCACTATCGGCCGCTGCGCCGGGCCCAAGCGTGGCCGACATTTCCGCCGCCTCCGCCATGTCGCCCGAAGACCGGCAGGCAATGATCAAGTCGATGGTGCAGCGCCTTGCCGACAAGATGGCGCAGACGCCGGGCGACGTCGACGGGTGGATGCGGCTCGGCCGCGCCTATGCCGTTCTTGGCGAGCAGCAGAAGTCGCTCGACGCCTACCGCCACGCCAGCGAGGCCGATCCATCGCGCGAGGATGCACGCACCGCTTATGCGCAAGCGCGTGCGGCGGCCGGGGCTCAATAGGGGGAGAACGAGGATGCGGCGATATGCAGCGGCAGCGGCAACGATGGGCGTGATGATGCTCGGCGCCGTCGCCGCGCCCGCGCAGGAGGCAGCGCCCTCGCTCGCGACGGTCTTGCAGGACAATACGCTCGCCGCCGACATGTTCCTGCCGCGCGAGCGCGGCGGCAACTCGCTCGATCGCGTGATGTTCCAAGCCTATCTCCGCGCCAATGGCACCGCGCTCGTCCGTCGTTGGGATGCCCCGCACGATGCCTATACCGCGCCGGCGGAGGCACATTGGAGCGTAACCGGCTCGACCTTGTGCATGAACTTCCCCGGCTTCGAGGTCACGGGGGACATCTGCATCGAGCTCCATGTATGGGGACCGCGGATCGCTGGGAACTCGACCGGCACCGGCCCGTTCGCCCTGCTCGACGGCAACATCGAGCCTGGCAATTCGCTCGTCGCGACTCGCTGAATCGCGGGCGTGAAAACCAAACGGATGCTTTTCTTTCGCGGGGAAGATCAATAGAGTTGCGTCGGGCGCCGATGCCGGCGTGCGGGTCTCGAGGAGGGGGCAAGTGAAGATCGAAGATGTCAAACGCAACGCGTTTGCGATGCCGCTGACGAGTCCGGCCTTTCCGCCGGGCCCCTATCGCTTCATCAATCGCGAATACCTCATCATCACCTACCGCACGGACCCGGCGGCGCTTGAGCGCGTCGTGCCCGAGCCGCTGAAGGTCGCCGCCCCGCATGTGAAGTATGAATTCATCCGCATGCCGGATTCATCCGGCTTTGGCGACTACACCGAGTCCGGCCAAGTCATCCCGATCACCTACGAAGGCAAGGCCGGCGGCTATGTCCATTCGATGTTCCTCGACGACGAAGCGCCGATCGCGGGTGGGCGCGAGATCTGGGGCTTCCCCAAAAAGCTCGCCAACGTGTCGTTCCAATGCGAGATCGATACGCTCGTCGGCACGCTGGACTACGGCCGGATCCGCATCGCGACCGGCACGATGGGCTATAAATACAAGCCGCTCGACACCGCCGC
>DATJLY010000294.1:0-2344 GCA_035509095.1 Allostellaceae bacterium
GATCGAGCACCTGCTGGGTCTGTCGGACGGCGAGCGCGGCGGTCGGCTCGTCGAGGATCAGGCAGCGCGACCCGTAAACGATGGCTCGGGCGATCGCGACCGCTTGCTTCTGGCCGCCGGACAGCGTCGCCGCCGGATCGCTGAGGCGCCTTCTGAGATCGACGCCGAGAGCGGCCAAAGCGTCGGTCGTGATGCGATCGGCCTTTTTCGCGTCGTAGACGCGCAGCGGTCCGATGCGCCTGACAGGTTCATTGCCCAGCACCATATTGCGGGCGATCGACATGAGGTCGCAGACCGCCAAATCCTGGAACACCGTCGAGACGCCGGCGGCGCGCGCGTCATGGGCGCTTCGCAGCGTGACGGCGCGCCCGTCGACCTCGACCGAGCCGGAGGTCGGCTGGTGGACGCCGGAAAGCACTTTGATCAGCGTGCTCTTGCCGGCGCCGTTGTCTCCGAGCAGCGCCAGCACCTTGCCGACATGGGCCTCGATCGAGATGTTGCGCAGCGCGGTCACCGATTGGAAACTCATGGTGACGTCGCGCAGCGCGATGACCGGCTTCAGCGCGCCGAGCGCGGCGGGCGGGGGCGGATTGGCGCCGGTCGGGGAGGCAAGCTTCCCGGCTTCGCCAGCCGGACGGCGCTCCTCGGCGAGAAGGATCGGTTGATCGAGCGCGGCTTTGTCGGGACTCATGACGAAGCGATCGATGACGACGCGGTTGATCAACACCGCGACGAGCACCACGACCCCGAGGAAGATGTTGACCCAATAGCCTTGAAGGCCGACCAGCAGCAGCCCGGCGTTGACCATTGCGTACATGAACGCGCCAAGCACGGTGCCGAGGACGCTGCCGTAGCCGCCGGTCAGAAGCGTGCCGCCAATCACGGTCATCGCGATGGCGATCAGCTCCCAGCCGACCCCTCGGTTCGCGTCGATCGAGAAGTACTGGACGGCGACCACGATGCCGGCCACGCCCGACGTGAAGCCCGAGAGCGCGAACAGCGTCACCGTCGTGCGCGCGACCGGCACGCCGAGGTTCTTGGCGGCGGTGGGGTTTTGCCCGATTGCGAAGGTCCAGTTCCCCATGCGGGTGCGCAACAGGAACAGCGTCGCGAGCACGGCGACGACCAGGAACCATAAGACCGACATCCGGTAGCCGAACAGGAGCTTGCCCGCGATCACATGCGCGTAGGACGCGGGAAACTTCACCACGACCGGAAAGCCGCTGGTGTTCATCGTAAGGAGGCCGCGATAGACCAGCGAGGTGGCGAGCGTGATGATGAAGGAGGGCAGTCCGGTTCGCACCTGGATGATTCCGTTGAGCGCGCCGAGGAGCGCGCCGACGGCGAGCGTGAACAGGATGGTCAGGATCGGCGGCAAGCCAAGGACGTTGCCGAAATAGTACATCGCCCAGCCGGTCAGGCCGACGATCGTGCCGACCGAGAGGTCGAAATGGCCGGCGATCATCAGCACGGTCACGCCGACGGCGACGATGCCGTATTGCGAGGCGAGGCTTGCGACGTTGACGCCGTTGTCCTTGGTGAGGAAGAGATCGGGCCGCAGGATCGAGAACACGACGAATGCAGCGACCAGGCCGCCGAGCGAGGCGAGCTCCGGGCGCTGCAAGAGGCGCCGCGCCGGACCGAAAGCCCACCGCGTCGCGCCGCGCAAGCCGGCGGGTCCCGAGGGACCGGTGGCTTTTGCCTCGGTCATCGAAGGTCCGCGGCGGTCATTCCGCCAATCGGGACTCGGGCTTCGTCCAACTCATCGAACGCCCGCGGCGGCCAGTCCGGCGACGGCGTCCGCGTTGGTCTTGTCGACGATCTGCGGCCCCGTCAGGAAGTAGTTCGACTGGATGAGGCCGTAGCGGATGTAGTGGACAAGCTCGAGCACGGAGATATATCCGCGCCACCATCCCTGCTGGTCCATCGTGAAGTCGAGATCGCCTTTCTGGATCATCGCGACAATGTCGGGGCTTACGTCGAAGCCGGCGGTCTGCAACGGCCGCCCGACCGCCTGCTTGGCGGCGACGACGCCAGCCGTTGCGGGCTGCCCGGTCGCCACGACGGCGTCGACATCGGGATGCGAGCGCAGGTAGGCCTCGACGATCGATGCGGTCTTGCCCGGATCGGGATCGCCGGCGACGTGATCGTACTTGTCGCCTTTCGCCTTGGCCACCTGCTCCATGCCGGCGCAGCGTTCGGTCTGGGTGCCGTCGCCAACCTCCTCCTGGACGCAGATCATCGACTTTGCGCCCTTCTCGACGAAGCGATCGGCCGCCATCTGGCCGGCGGCGTACTCGTCGGCCCCGACGCGCGAGACGTAGATGTCATTGGGGTCGCGCAA
>DATJLY010000295.1:0-9174 GCA_035509095.1 Allostellaceae bacterium
AGAAAGCCGCGCACGGAATCGCGCAGCAGTCCCCGCTCCTCTTCGCTGACCGCCGCTGCCTCGCGCGCCATGGTCGGTCTCCTCAGCGACAAATGATGAGGGCGTCGAGCGCGGTCACGCCACGCCCTTCCGCGTGGGCCACAAGCGGGTTGATGTCTATCTCCTGGATCTCGGGCGTCGTCAGCATCAAACGGCCGACCAGCGATGCGGCATGAGCGACCGCGCCGATATCGACGGGTCCCGATCCGCGGAAGCCGCGGAGGAGTTTCGCTGCCTTCAGCCGATGCAGCTCCGCCACGATCGCCGGCTCCGGCAGATCGGGCGGCAGCAGGCGGACATCGCCCAGCGCCTCGATCCAGACGCCACCCAGTCCCACGAGAACGACCGGGCCCCACAGCGGATCGCGCTTGGCGCCCACCACGAGCTCGAGCCCGGACCCGCTCATTCTCTCGACCAGCACGCCATCGAGCGCGAGGCCGGGATGGGCGCGCGCCACGTTGGTGTAAAGCGTCTCCCACGCCCGCGCGAGCGCGGCCGCGTCAGCAACGCCAAGAGCCACCCCGCCCGCATCGGTCTTGTGCGTGAGCGTCGCGGCTTGCGCCTTCATCGCGACGGGATAACCGACCCTGTGCGCGATCTCGCGCGCCTCGGCCGGCGTGCGCGCGAGCGCGCCGTCGGCGACCGGAATACCGATCGCGCGAAGAATCTCTTTGCCGCGCCATTCGGGCTGCGGTCCCGCGCCCAGCGGCGGCAGGTTGGCAAAAGGACGCGGCGCCTCCACCGCGCCGGCGCTCGCGAGGTCTTTGCCATAGGCGGTCAGCCGCGCGATCGCGCGAAAAGCCCGCTCCGGCGACCGCATCAGGACAAGGCGGTTTTGCTCCACGATGTTCATCACGTCGGGAATGATCGGCGAGCCTTCATTGTGCAGAACGAGGACCATCGGCTTCTGCGAAGCGCCGACGCCATTGACGAGGTTTTGCACCCACGTGGCCCCGAGCGGCGTGCCGGCGCCCGGGATCGACACGATAAGGCTCCCGGTCCGCGGATCACTCGTCAGCGCCTCGGCGCCAAGCGTCACCAGCTCGGGCTGCCACGCGGTGATCGTGCCGAGATCGAGCGGGTTTGCCGGCGGGATGAAGTCGGGCACTTTCGGCCGCAGCTTCTCCTTCTGCTCGGTCGACATGCGGGGCAGCTCGAGCCCCAGCGTCTCGCAGTAGTCCTGGGACAGCGCGCACAGCGCACCGGAAAAGGTCAGCACGCCGGCGCCTTTCACCGGCGGGACCGGATAGCGCCGCAAGATCTGCCCGAGATCGATCAGCTCTTCGAGCGTGTCGACCAGCAGGACGCCGGCATGCTCCACCATGGTCCGCATCGCGGCATGATCGCCAGCGAGCGAGCCGGTATGCGAACGCGCGGCGGTTTGCGCGCGCTCGGTCCGGCCGGGATGGAGAAGCACCACAGGCTTGCCCCGCCCACGGGCTTCGGCGACGGCCGCGAGGAAGGCGGCCGGCCGCCGGATTTGCTCGCCATAAGCGAGGATGATGGCGGTCGACGGGTCGCGCGCCAGATAATCGATCAGCTCCGCAAGGCCGATGCCAGCCTCGTTCCCGCAACTGATCATGTAGGAGCAGGGCACGTTGCGCGCCTCGAGCGCGCCGATCACGTGCCCGCCGAGACCGCCGCTTTGCGCCACGACGGCAACGCCCGGCCCCGCGCTGGCATCGAACCGCGGCACTTTCGGGAAGCGCATGAAGCCGATGCACAGGCCATCGACGTAATTGGTATAGCCGAGGCAATTGGGGCCGACGAGGGCGAGGTGTCCCTTTTGCGCCATCGCGCCGATCTCGTTCTGGCGGGTGCGTTCGTCCTCGCCCATCTCGGCGAAACCGGATGCGAACGTGATGGCTGACTTCACCTTGCGGCGGAGGCAGGCCTCGACCGCCTCGGCGACGGCGCCTGCTGGAACCGTTAGCACGGCAAGATCGACATTCTCCGGCAGCGCATCGATGCTGCCGAGGCACGGCCGCCCCTCGACCTCCGAGATATTGCGCCCGACGAGGTGGATGTCGCCCTTGAAGCCCGCAAGCGTCAGATTGCCGAGCACCATGTGGCCGGCGGACCCGGGCCGCTGCGAGACGCCGACGATGGCGATCGATCGCGGTCGCACCAGCGCGTCGACCGCCTCGAGATCCCAACGCGCCGCCTTGGTGCCGCCTTCTGTCATGTCATCCCCTCGCCAGACTTCGTCGGCGTGACACACCGCGCCGTCGCACAGGCCATTCCCTGGCACTTTTATCGACTATGCCGATCATATACCCTAGGCTGTTTCGCGATCCAAGATGGAGGATGCCGGGTGGACGAAGTCGTCGTGACGTATGAATGCGACGGAACCGTCGCGCTTATCGGGCTTAACCGGACGGCAAAGCGCAATGCCCTCAACCAGGCTTTGGAACGGCAGCTTCGCGCAGCGGCGCAACGCGCGCATGACGAGGCAAAGGTCGGCCTGATCTTCAGTCACGGGGCCGATTTCTGTGCTGGGCTCGATCTCGTCGAGGCCGCGACCTGGATGGATGATCCGGCCGAGCGCGCGCGTCGCCGCCGCCGCACGTTCGACCGCGCCTTCGACGACATCGCGCGTGGGCCCATCCCCTTCGTCGCCGCGGTATCGGGCGCCTGCGTCGGTGGCGGGCTGGAGCTCGCGGTTTCCTGCCATGTGCGCGTCGCCGACGAGACCACCTTCTTCGCGCTTCCCGAGGGGCAGCGCGGCATCTTCGTCGGCGCGGGCGGATCGGTGCGCATCGCCCGCGCGCTTGGCGTCGAGCGCATGACCGACCTGATGCTCACGGGCCGGGTCCTTACCGCCGAAGAAGGAGAGCGCTACAATCTCGTCCAATATCTCGTGGCGAAGGGCGGCGCGCTCGAGCGGGCGAAGTCGCTCGCCGCGCGCATCGGCGAGAACGCGCACCTCTCCAACTGGGCGATCGTCAACTGTTTGCCGCGGATACGCGATCTCTCATACGACGATGGCCTCTTCGTCGAGCGTCTCGTGACCGGTGCCGTGGCCGGCCCGGAATCGACCGAGCGGCTCAAGGCATTTGCGGAAAAGCGGGCAAAGCGTCTGTCCGCGCCGGGAACATCAGGCGACGGCCGAAGCGCGACGCGGGAGAAGTGAGATGGCATTACGGGACACGGCGATCATCGGCTATGCCGAGACCAAGATCTTCGACAAGACCGATCGCGACGTCTTTGAACTGGGCGCCGATATCCTCGATTCGCTCTTGGACCGCACCGGGATCGAGAAGGGCGAGATCGACGGGCTTCTGCTGAGCTCGTCGATGACGGGCGCCGGCAATCCGTTCTGGTCACAGACAACCGCGGATCAGCTTGGCCTCGAGCTCGATTTCTGTCAGACCGTCGATCTCGGCGGCTGCTCGCCGGTCGGCTGCGTCGCCCGTGCCGCGGCCGCGATCGACGCCGGCTACTGCACCACGGCCTTCCTCCTTTTCGCCGATGCGCAGGCGTCCGAGAACCGCATGACCGCGCGCGGCTTCGGCCAGGAATGGAACGCCCCCTATGGCCTCATCGGCCCTCCCGCCGCGTTCGGCCTGCTGAGCCGCCGGTATGAGCACCAATACGGGCTCGACTACCGCATGCTGGGAAAGCTCGCGGTGGCGCAGCGGGAGCATGCGCTCCTCAACGACAATGCCTGCGAAAAGCTGCGCAAGAAGATTTCGATCGACGATTATCTCAATTCCCGCATGATCGCCGATCCGATCCGGCTGCTCGACTGCGTCATGGTGTGCGATGGCGCCAGCGGGCTTCTCGTCACGAGCACGGCGCGGGCCAAGGCAAAAGGCCTGTCACGCTTCGTCGTGCCGATCGGATATGGCGAGCGCACCAACTACCGTGAAGCCGAGAACATCGTCGACATCACGGAAAGCGGACACAGCGCCGCGGGGCAGCGCGCGTTTGCGACATCGGGGCTCAAGCCTTCCGACATCGCCTCGTTCCATCCTTATGACGATTTCATCATCGCGATCATGCTGCAGCTCGAAATGCTGGGCTTCTGCAAGCATGGGCAGGGCCCGGCCTTCATCCGGGAGAACGATTTCCTGTTCTCCGGGAATCTACCGCTCAACACGGGCGGCGGGCAGATCTCGGCGGGACAACCGGGGCTCGCGGGGGGCGGCGTCAACCTCGTCGAGGCGGTGCGCCAACTTTTCGGCGAAGGCGGCCATCGACAAGTCAAGAATACCGACAACGCGCTCGTCACCGGCATCGGCTGGATTCCCTATGGGCGCAATTGGGGGACGAGCGTCGTGATGATTCTGACACCGGACGCGTGAGGGACCGATCATGGCAACGCCTATCAACGACACGCTCGACGTCACGCGCGAGCCGCCTCGGCCCTCGAGCTTCTCGCGCCCGTTCTGGGAAGCGACCCGCGAGAAGAAGCTGCTTCTGCAATATTGCAAACGCACCGGCCAATATCAGTTCTTCCCGCGTCCGACGAGCCTCTTTACCGGGCGGCGGGAGCTCGAATGGCGCGAGGTCTCAGGGCACGGAAAGATCTTCACCTACACGGTCGCGCATCGTGGCCCGGGACATTTCCACGGGCACGAGCCCTATCTGATCGCGACCGTGACGCTCGATGAAGGCGTCAACGTGATCGCCAACCTCGTCCATTGCGATCTTGATCAGGTGAAGATCGGCATGCCGGTAAAGCCGTTCTGGCTGAAGCTCGCGAACGGCACCCATCTGCTGATGTTCGAGCCCGCCCCCGCCAAGCCCTAGCGGCGAACGTCACAGCTTGAACACGCGCTTGGCGTTCTCGTTGTAGATCTTCCGCTTGTCGCTGTCGGCGATCGGCGCGGCGTCGATCGCGTCGACGCTCTCGCGGACCTTCTCGAACGGCCAGTCGCCGGCAAAGAGAATATTATCGATGCCGAGCATCTGGACCGTCATCATCAAGGGCGGCGCGAAATTCATGCCGCTCGTGGTGACGGCGATGTTGTCCCTCACATAATCGCTGGGCTTGCGTTTCAGCTTGGGCGCCGTCCCCGCCATCTCGTGTTCCCAGAAATAGCGGTTATCGATGCGGTCGAGGTGGAACGGAATCCCCTCGCCCATATGGCCGATCACGATCTTGAGCCGTGGATAGCGGTCGAACACGCCGTTGCCAATGAGGCGGATGATATGCGTGCCGGTTTCCGCCGCCCACGACCAGCCGACCTTGAACCCGAACACCTCGAACGGCTGAATCATTTGGGGCGAGGGATCGCGCGGATGGACGTAGAGCGGCACGTCGAGCGCCTGAAGCGTTTCGAAGATCGGCGAGAATTTCGGGTCGTCGAGATACTCGCCGCGCGAATGCGAATTGATCACCGCGCCCTTCATGCCCTTCGTCTTCACCGCGCGCTCGATCTCGCGCGCGGCGCGGTCGGGATCCAAGGGCGCGAACCCGGCGAGCCCGGCAAGCCGGCCCGGATATTTCTTCGCCGCCTCGGCGAACCGGTCGCTCGCGAGCGCGCACAGCTCGTTCGCTTGAACCGGGTCGATATCCTGAATCGCGATGCTCGCGAGGAGGCAGACCTGGGTCGCGATACCGTCATCGTCCATCGCCTTGATGCGGCCCTCGCCCAGGTCGAGCATCGAGCGGAACACATATTGCTGCATCGGCGTGGTGCTGTTGCTCCGGACCGGCATGTTGCGGGCCTGAAGCTCCATCATCTCGGGAATGATATAGGCTTCCTCGACGGCGATACGCTCAAACCGTTCGGTTGTGCCGGCCATAATGAGCTCCCTGCTTGTCCCCCGAGGGCATCTTGCGCGCGCCCGCCATGCCAGGCAAGGTCCCCGCAAAACGCCGGCGACAAAGCCGAGCGATCAAGGGAGGTCGGCATGACGGTGTTTCAGAACCGATGGTGGATTCCGGTCGCGGCCTGCATCGGCATCATGGTGGGGCTGCCCTCGGTGCTGGTGCTGTCATTCCCGGTGTTCTTGAAGCCGGTCACCGCCTCGCTTGGCTGGACCCGGGGCATGATGTCGAGCGCGCCGCTGGTGACGGGCCTCGCGACCCTGGTGGCCCAGCCGCTGCTCGGGCGGCTCGTCGACCGTTTCGGTTTTCGGCCTGTGATGCTGCCGGCCTTCGTGCTGTTCGCGTTCGCGATGTCGTGCCTATCGCTGCTCGGCCCGGCTATCTGGATGCTTTATCTCATCTACGGCACCGCCTCGTTCTTCGGTTCGAGCTCTGGCCCGCTTGCCTATTCGAAAGCGGTGACTTTGTGGTTCGACACCAACCGCGGCCTGGCTCTCGGCATCGCCACCGCTGGCGCCGGATTCGGCACCATCGTGATGCCGCTCCTCGCCGAATACCTCATCCAGCATCACGGATGGCGCACCGCCTATGTGACGCTCGCGGCGATCTCGGGCGTGGTGGGATGCGCCGTCGTCGCGCTCTTCATCCGCGAACCGCCGGGCTATCGGGTCGCCGGGCCGCGGACCGCACCGGCGGTTCCCGGTCTCACGGCGGGGGAAGCGGCGCGCCGGTCCTGGCGGTTCTGGATGCTGGCGGCGATCTTCTTCCTTGGTGGCGTCACCATCAACGGCACGCTGGCCCATTCGGTGGCGCTTTTGACCGATCGCGGATGGACGCCGATGCAGGCAGCCGGCGTCCTTTCCGCCTCGGGCGCCGCGGCCGTTGCTGCACGATTCATCGGCGGCTGGTGCCTCGACCGGCTGTTCGCGCCTTGGGTCGCCGCATTCTGCATGCTGGTAGCGGCCATGGGCGAGGCGCTCCTGTGGAGCAACGCGGGCGGCATCGCCGCCATCGTGGGCGTGTTGTCCCTTGGTATCGGGCTGGGGCTCGAAATCGATGCGATGGGATACCTCATCAGTCGCTATTTCGGGTTGCGATCCTTTGGCGAGATCTACGGTTGGCTCTTTCCCGCCTTTACGCTTGGCGTTGCGCTGGGACCGGCGCTGATGGGCATCACCTACGACCGGCTTCACACCTATGCGCCAATGCTAGCGGCGTTCTTCGTGCTGCTTCTGGTGACGGCGGCGCTTTTATCGATTCTCGGCCCTTATAGCTTTGCGCCGGAGAAGGCTCCCACACGGCGGCCAATTGCCGCGGCGCGCGCGTAGGAATCTATTTTCGCGAGTCGCGCGAACCTCGCGCGATTCGATCCTTGAGCGTGTTCCATGGTGCGCCTTATAAATGACGCACACGTTGGCAGATGAAATGCGGCGTGATGTCGACCGTTGCTCTAATGGCAGTCAATGACCGTCAATCGGATAGAAGGCGGCGTTTTCACAGTCATGGCGCTGACCATCGGCGATCCACGCGATCCCGCGCTCGAACCGGCGCTCAAGGACCAGACCGAGCGCAGTCCTGACTTCTTCGGCGACGCGCCGGTCGTGCTCGACCTCAAGGAATGCATGGGCTGCATCGACATCGCCGATTATGTCGAGCTCAAAGCCCTTTTGAGGCGTCATCACCTGATCCCGGTCGGCGTGCAGAATGCGAGCGCCATGCAGCGTCGCGCGGCGATCGCGGTCGATCTCGCGCCCTTTCCCTCGAGCAATGGGAGACGCGCTGCGCCCGACTCGAACGGCGCCTCGCTGCGCACACGACTCGTAACAGAACCGGTGCGCTCCGGCACGCAGGTCTACGCAAGGGACGGCGACATCATCGTCACCGCGGCGGTGAGCGCAGGGGCGGAGCTCATCGCTGACGGGAACATTCATGTCTATGGCGCGCTCAGGGGACGCGCCATCGCCGGCGCACGCGGCAATGTCGAGGCGCGCATCTTCACGCAGCGACTCGAGGCCGAACTCGTGGCGATTGCCGGTCGCTATCTCGTCAACGAGGCGATCCCGGACGAGCATTTATGTCGGCCGGCGCAACTGGTCCTCGTCGACGGACGGGTGCAGTTCGTCCCGGGCTGGTCCGGGCGAGAGTGAAAGGGGGCCGATTTGGGCAGGGTGATCGTGGTGACATCGGGCAAAGGCGGCGTCGGCAAGACGACGACCTCGGCGGCGATGGCGACAGGGCTGGCCCTCAGAGGCCACAAGACGGTGGTGATCGACTTCGATGTCGGCCTGCGCAATCTCGATCTTGTCATGGGGTGCGAACGACGCGTCGTCTATGACTTCATCAACGTCATCAACGGCGACGCGAAGTTGAACCAGGCGCTCATCAAGGACAAGCGGATCGACAATCTCTTTGTCTTTCCGACGTCCCAGACGAGGGACAAGGGGGCCCTGAAGCGCGACGGCGTCGACCGGGTGATGGACGAGCTGCGCGCCGAGTTCGACTATATCCTGTGCGACAGCCCGGCCGGCATCGAGCACGGCGCGCTGACGGCGCTCTATCATGCCGACGACGCCATCATCGTCACCAATCCCGAGGTCTCTTCGGTGCGGGACAGCGACCGGATCATCGGCATCCTGGCCGCGAAATCGCGCCGGGCCGAGCGCAAGGAGTCGCCGGTCGGCGAGCATCTTCTGCTGACCCGGTATTCGCCGGAACGGGTGCAGCGCGGCGAGATGCTGTCGGTCGAGGACGTGAAGGAGATTCTGTCGGTGCCGCTCTTGGGCATCATCCCGGAGTCGCCGTCGGTGCTGACCGCGTCCAACACCGGCACGCCGGTGATCCTCGATCAGACGAGCCCCGCCGGTCGCGCCTATGAGGATGCGGTCGCGCGGTTCCTGGGCGAGCAGCGAGAGCTCCGCTTCGCCAAGCCGGAGCGCAAGAGCTTCTTCCGTGCGATCTTCGGGCGGGCGTGACCCATGAGGCTCTTCGAGATGCTCTTTCCGCGGGCGACGCCAAGCGCGTCCGTCGCGCGGGAGCGGCTGCAGCTCGTGCTGGCGCATGAGCGGCTGGGCCGCAGCGGCCCGGATTTCCTCGCAGCGCTTCAGCGCGACCTGCTGACCGCGGTGCGCAAATATGTCGACGCCAAGGACGACATGATCGACGTGCGCCTGGGACGCAACGGCTCCGCCTCGGTGCTCGAGATCAATATCGAGCTGCCGGCCCGTCGCGACGGGCGCGCAGCGCCGCTCGCGAGCGCGAGCAGCGCCTGACGCCGTACACTACTGCGCGGCCGCTGCGGCCTGGATCCGCAACAGCTCCATGACAGTCGCCGGCGTCTTGTGGCGATTCATTCCGCA
>DATJLY010000296.1:0-3311 GCA_035509095.1 Allostellaceae bacterium
CCGTAGATATCGCGGTGGCGCCCGATGCAGTGTGGCGCGCGATCGTGGAGGAGTACGTCGAAGCAAGGAAGTTTCGCGAGTACTACACGCTCGAGCCGCTCACCGATCCGGCCGCCTTCCTCGGCGGCTATCGCATGCGGATGGAAAAGGACGGCGCTGTCGTCGACGAGCGGGTCGTCCACATCACGGAGCGCGACGATGCGGCGCGACGCCTCAGCCTCCTCGCTGACTATCTGTCCGTTCCCGGCGGACTGCAGGTGTTCGTGACCTACCAGGCGCATGCGACCGCGAACGGTGCCCGCTACACGCTCGACTGCCACTCGCGGATGGGCGTCGAGCCGCCGGCCGACGGTGCGAGAGACGGCATCGCAGCCGCGCTAGCGGCACTGAAAGCTCAGTTCGACGAGCCCCTGGCTCAGTATCTCGCAAGCATCAAGACGAGGCTCGAAGGTGCATGACCGTCAAGACGGCAAAGCAGGCGCTCGACGCGCTCGTCTCTGAGACCTGGGAAGCGAGCGTCGAGCGCAGTCCCTACACGGCGGCGACATCGGGCCGGAAAGTCATGCGATACCCCCGAGGGGATCTGGGGGAGGCGCAAGCCGCGGCTGCGACGGCCCGCATACGCCGCGACCGGCTCGACCGGATCGATCTGTCGCACCTCGGCCGGACCGACAGGCTGACCGCCGCTTTTCTGCGCCATTGGCTGGAGATGGAGATCGACGAGCCGCGGCTCTGGTGGATCAGCTTCGGCATCGCGCCGTATTCCGGCGGCGCCTTGCTGGCGACGGTGCCACCGCTCGTGTTCGGGCCGATCGATTTGCGCGATGCGGCGGAGGCCGAGCGCTACGTGAAGCTGGCCGGTGAGTTCGCCGACTCGATCGAGGCGATGCGCGAGCGCGTGCTGGCGCAAGCCGGGCGGGGCTGGCGATTGCCCAAGCCCGCCCTGGCGACGGCACGCCGCACGATCGAGGGCATCGCACCCGTCGCGACTGCGGCCATCCTGCGGGCGAAGGATCGGCAGGCGAGCGATGCGACACGAATGGCGGTTGAGGCGATCGTGGCGGAGCGGCTGAAGCCCGCCTTCGCGCGCCTGCTCGAGGCGATCGGTCCCGACTATGAGGCCGCGGCGCCAACGGCCGCCGGGATGATGCACCAGCCGGGCGGCGCGGACGCCTATCGCCTCTGGATCCGCTACCACCTGGGTTATGACGCCGACCCGGCCTGGATTCACTGGACCGGTCTCGACGAAGTCGGCCGTCTCGCGGCCGAGATGGAGCGGGTTCGGATCGAGCATTTCGGCCACAACGGCGACGAAGCGTCGTTCCACGAACGCTTGCGAGGGGACCCCAAGGCGAAGGCGCCTTCGGTCGAGGCGCTGGAAGCGATCTATCGCCGCCACCTCGAGCGCATGGCGCCGGTGTTCGGCCGCATCGTAAGCAAGCCGCCGCGCGCCAAGCCCACCGTGAAGCGGCTGGCGCCCGAGCTCGAGGCGGGCATGACGTTCGGCTTTTACGACCCGCCGAAGGACGTGGGCGGCGAAGGGACGTACTTCTATAGCGGCAATGGAATTCCGGACCGGCTGCAGATGAACGCCGCGCCCGTGATCTTTCACGAGCTGGTGCCCGGCCATCACGTTCACATCACGCGCCAGCAGGAGAACGACGCGCTGCCCGAGCTGCGTCGCAGGACCTTCCAATTCAGCGCTTTCAACGAAGGCTGGGCCGAGTATTCGGCGGGGCTCGCCGAAGAGGAGGGACTCTATGACGACCCTTATGATTATTACGGCTGGCTGTCGCACCAGCGCTTCGTCGCGCAGCGGCTGGTGGTGGACACCGGGCTCAACTCGCTCGGTTGGACGCTCGAACGGGCCCACGCTTATATGAGCGCCAACACGCTGGAGAAACCCGAGCAGGTGACCAGCGAGATCCTGCGCTACTCGACCGACCTGCCCGCGCAAGCGCTCTGCTACCGGATGGGTTTCCTCAAGTTCCGTGAGCTGCGCGCGAAGGCGAGATCCGCGCTGGGGCCGAAATTCGATCTCGCCGACTTCCACGAAGCCATTCTCGAGCAGGGTTGTCTGCCGATTCCGGTGCTCGAGCAGAGCCTCGAGGCGTGGGCCGACGAACGCGCCGATCGATGAAAGACCGCGCCGGCGTTCGCGCCTGGTATGCGCTCGGCATCGTGGTCGTCGCCACGCTCTTCGGCTTCGTCGATCGTCAGGTGCTCGTGTTGGTGACCGAGCCGCTCAAGCGCGACATGCATCTCACCGACAGCAGGATCGGCCTGTTGCTGGGGCTCGGTCCCGGTCTCTTCGGTGCGTCGGGCGCTATCGTCACGGGCTGGCTGGCGGACCGCACCGCGCGCCAGGTGATCCTCTGCGGCTGCGTCCTCTTCTGGTCCCTGGCGACGGCCGCATTCGGGATCGCGCACGGCTTCAGCGAGCTCATGATCGCAACGGTCGCCGTCGGCCTCGGCGAGGCGGCATTGGGCCCGGTGTTCTATTCCATGGCGCCCGATCTCTTTCCCGGCAAGACCCGGCCGCTGGCCAACCTGATCTACTACGGCGCCGTGACGATCGGCGCCGGCTTCGGTGTTGCCCTCAGCGGCGCGGTCATCGGCTGGGTCGGCGCCCATCGGGCGGACCTGCCCGCGGGCCTGGCCGCGCTCGCGGCCTGGCGGACCGCCTTCATCCTGGTCGCGATTCCGGGCGTTGTCATCGGACCGGCGATCCTCCTGATCGGTCAGGTGAAGCGGCAGAGCGCGCGGACCCAAGAGGTGCATCAACCGTCGTTTGCGGGCTACCTGCGCCACAACGGACTCGCGTTCGGCGCCTTCTGCGGCTCCATTGGATTTTACGGCATGGCCCTCTATGCGCTCTTCGCCTGGATGCCGCCGCATCTGATCCGCGATTTGCACCTGTCGGCCCAGGCAACGGGCTACGGCATAGGCGCCGCCATTTCGCTAGGCACGGTCGTGGGGCTGGTCGCCGCGGGTGTCGGGGTGAAGGTGCTCAACCGCCGGTTCGGCGTGATCACGCCGCTGCGACTCTATCAGACGGCGATGATCTGTGCCGCCGCGCCGCTGGTGCTCCAGCTCGTCGCCAACCAGCCCTGGAAAGTGTATCTGCTGGTCGGGATCCAGATCGCGGTGTCGGCCATGGGGACGGCGCTCTCGCCGACGCTGATGCAGGACATCGCGCCCGCCGAGCTGCGCGGCCGCGTGATCGGCGCGGCGACCTTCGCCTACGCGGCCATAGCGGCGCTCGCGCCCATCCTGGTGGGCGGAGTGTCCGATCTGCTCGGGGCCAAGGC
>DATJLY010000297.1:0-2387 GCA_035509095.1 Allostellaceae bacterium
CCGATGAGACGCAGCGTCGCCGCCTGTGTATCCGTCGCGCCAGGAACGTCGATCGCGCGGATCGCGGCCGGATCATTCGCAGCTGCCAGCAGAAGCAGCGCATGGAACGCGATGAAGGGCGTTTTGGGCGCATACGCAAGCGAGCCAACCTCGGCCAGCACGGGGATGGGATCGGGAGGAGTCACCCAGTCCGGATGCAGGCGTGCCCGCCATGCGAGCGACGCGGCATCGACGAGACATCGCACGCCCTTCGAGTGCGGGGGCGCAAGGGACGCGGCGTAGCGCCGCGCCGCGGCGGCGGCGTCACCCATCGCGAGCTCGTGCAGGGCGGCATGCCATTGAAAGTGCGGGACATAACGCTGCGTCTCGCCGTCGGTCACGATCCAGTCGGTCAGCCATTTCAGTCCGGCGCCGTGCGCGTCCGTCTCGTAGTGCACGTGCGACAGCGCGTGTGCGGCGTTGCCATTGCCTGGATCGAGTTCGAGCGCGGCGTCGGCCAAGTCGGCTGCGTCATACCACAGACCCTGCTCGGTCCGGCCGTAGGCGCGCAAGCCGAGATACCATGGCGCCTCGCCGTGTACGTCCGTGAACCGCTCGACGTAATGCCACGCGTCCGCCAACGCGTCGCCCGCACCGGCGAACGCGATGGAGGGAGCGAGCACAAGTAAGGCCAGGGCGTCGTCGGGCACGCGTTCGAGATGCTCGATGAGTGCCTTGGACCCGACCTCGTTTCCCTTCTCACACCACGCCGCGATCGCCTCGACGTGGCTGCGGTCTTCCTCGCTCCCTCGTGCCAGCGCCGCGCGCGCTCGGGCGAGATGGCCTCCGACTGCATCGGGGCCACCCGCGCGGTCGGGCCGTTCCGTGGCAATCATCGCGAGTGCGACATGGCCACGTGCGTGTTGCGGGTCTTCGGCCACGGCGGCTGCAAAGGCGACCGACGCGCCGTCCTGCACCGCGAGCAGGCGACGTACACCCTCGGCGTACGAGGCGGCCGCGCCGGTCAGTTTCCGTTCCGGCGCCGTCCGGTTGACGGTTTGCGTCCGCGCCGAATGGACGCGCGTGTCGTCGGCGAGCAGCTCCGCGATGGCGACGGCTTGGGTACGGATTTCGGGAATCGCAGTGGTCTCCCACAGCTCGCCCTGGCGAATCGAGCCCAGACACAAGATGTTTGGGACCGCGTCACCGGACCCGTCGATGAGGTAGCCGTTCATGTCGAGGCGCACGCCTACGCCGCTCGGATGCAGCGATGCGACCCTCGTCGCCAACAGGTTCGCCCAGACCGGGGAGCGATGCAGGGCCCGCCGATCCCACCAGTTTCCAGCCGCAACGACCACCGCATCACAGCGTCGACGCACCGACCCGTCACTCGTGGTCACCACGAGTTCGACTCCGTTGCCGCGCAGCGACGCATCGGCTACTTCGCCCGCCTCGATCGTCAAGTTGCCGTCGTCGATTGCGGCAAGAATCGCATCGGCAACCGTGGGCGGCATGCGGTGGCGGAGGACCTCCCACTGCCGCAAGCCCTCGCGCAGGAACCGACGCTGATCCTCCCACCGCAACGACCGCCACAGTCGCGCTGTGTGTGGTCGCGTCGCATCGATCACCTGACGCCAATCCGCGCCGCCGGCGCGTGCGAGTGCGAGGTCCGCGGAGAACGCGCTCCGCAGGTCGTCGAGCGAGATCTCGCCGGCGACGGCATCGAGGTGTGGCAACTCGCTGGGCGCGCCCGTCGCGCGGAATCGGCGGGGGAGCTCGCCATGACGCGACAGCAGCGTGACCGTGGCGCCGCGCGCAATGAGATGCAGCCCGACGTCAACCGCGGTGAGTCCCGAACCGATCACCAACACCCATGCAGGCCGACGCGCGGCAAGAGCCTCCAGCGCGCCGGGCGACCATGGATCCAACACAACCTTGCCGCCGGTGCCGGTCAGCAACATGGGAGCGAAGGCGCGTTCCAACGACTCGGGCATCGCACCTTCGGGGCGGCCGGTCGCGAGCACAACGGCGTCGGCCGGCAGCGCACGTCCATCGTTCAGCTCCAGGCGCACCGGGGGGCCCGGCGCCAGCCCGACGACCTCGGCGGTCTCGATCCGCACATCGGCGGCAGCGAGCAGGTCCCGCAGATAGCGGGCGTACGCAAGGCGCGGCGCGAAGTTGTCCACGCAGGTGACAGCCCGTTCGTCGAGCCAGCGACAGAAATGATCGGGATCGTCTGGCCACGCGGACATGCGCGACGCGGGAACATTCAACAAGTGGCTCGGGTCGGACGTGACATACGCTGCTCCGGTGCCGGGCCGACCGGAAGCATCGATCAGCGTGATCTGCGCGTCTGGCTTTCGACGGCGAAGATGCGCCGCTGCGAGCACGCCCGCAGCGCCGCCACC
>DATJLY010000298.1:0-2559 GCA_035509095.1 Allostellaceae bacterium
CTGCGGCTGTCCGAAGGTCGCGTGCGAGCAGAGCGCGACCCTTGGGCTCTGGCCGAGCGCGCGCATGCGGACGGCGCTCGCGATGGCGATGGAGGCAAGCTCCTCGGCGGTCGGTTCGCAGTTGATCAGGGTATCCGCCACCAGCAGGGTGGCATGCTGCGACACCACCATCGAAAGGCCGAAGGGCACGGCGCGGGGCTTGGGGTCGATCGCGAGCCGGATCGCCTCCAGAGCTTGGCCCGGGGCGCGGGTGAGCCCGGTGACCAGACCGTCGGCGTCGCCGAGCGCGACGGCGCAGGCGGCGAAGATGTTGCGGTCCTGGTTCACCATGCGCTGCACATCTCGCAGCAGGTAGCCGCGGCGCTGCAGGCGCGCGTAGAGAAACTCCGTGTAGCGGACATTGTTGTTGTGGTCATCCATCGCGGCGAGACGGGCATTGCGGATCTCGATGCCGTCATGCAGCGTCAGCTCCAGTCGCGCGAAGGCCGCGCGCACGCGGACCTCGTTGCCGATCAGGATCGGCGTGCCGAACCCCTCCTTGTGATACTGCGCTGCCGCGCGGACCATGGTCTCGTTCTCGCCCTCCGCGAAGACCATGCGCTTGGGTTGATCGCGCACCCCTTCGGTGATGAGGTCGAGGATGTTCACCGCCGTATCGAGCCGCGCCGCAAGTTCGCGCTGGTAGCGGCGCGTCTCGGTGATCGCGCGGCGCGCGACGCCGCTCTCCACAGCCGCGCGGGCCACGGCAAGCGGAACGCGGGTGATGAGGCGCGGGTCGAACGCGTTGGGGATGATGTATTCCGGCCCGAAGCGCAGCTGGCGGGCGGCAGCACGATGCACCTCGTCCGGCACGTCCTCCCGCGCGAGCACGGCAAGCGCCTCGGCGGCGGCGGCTTTCATCGTCTCATTGATGGTGCTGGCGCGGACATCGAGCGCGCCGCGGAAGATATAGGGAAAGCCCAGGACATTGTTGACCTGGTTGGGATAGTCTGAGCGACCGGTCGCGACGATGGCGTCCGGCGAGGCGGCGCGCGCCTCCTCGGGCGTGATCTCGGGGTCGGGATTGGCCAGCGCCAGAATAATCGGGCGCGGCGCCATGCTGCGCACCATCTCCTGCGTCAGCGCGCCCTTCGCGGAGAGGCCAAGGAAGACATCCACGCCCTTGATGGCCTCGGCGAGCGTCCTGAGCGAGGTCTCCCGCGCATGGGCTGACTTCCACTGGTTGAGGTCGCTGCGGCCGCGGTGGAGCACGCCCTTGGTGTCGCAGGCGAGAATGTTCTCGCGCTTCATGCCGAGCGTCAGCAGGAGGTCGATACAGGCGATGCCGGCGGCGCCGGCACCGTTAACGACGAGCGTCGTGGTGGCGAGATCGCGCTTGGTGAGGTAGCAGGCGTTGATGAGCGCGGCCGCGGCGACGATCGCCGTGCCATGCTGGTCATCGTGAAAGACCGGGATGTCCATGAGTTCACGGAGACGCTCTTCAATGATGAAGCACTCCGGCGCCTTGATGTCTTCGAGGTTGACGCCTCCGAAGGAGGCGCCGAGGAGACGGACGCAGTTGATGAACTCCTCCACATCTTCCGTGGAGACTTCGAGGTCGATGCCGTCGACATCGGCGAAGCGCTTGAAGAGGGCGACCTTTCCCTCCATCACGGGCTTGGAGGCGAGCGCGCCGATATTGCCGAGGCCGAGCACGGCGGTGCCGTTGGAGATCACCGCCACCATGTTGCCGCGCGTGGTGTAGGTATAGGCCAGCTCGGGGTCGGCATGGATGCGAAGGCAGGGAACCGCGACGCCGGGCGAGTAGGCAAGAGACAGATCGCGGCCTGTGGCCAGCGACTTTGAAATTCGCGTCTCCAGCTTGCCCGGGCGCCCGGAGGCATGGAGGTCGAGAGCGCTTTCCTCGAAAAAGGCACGCTGCGTGTCTGCAGTCTCATGATCGGCCATAACGAATCCCAACCCCTGTCGGCTTGCCGGTGCTGTCGACGCACCTTGAACCCGGAGTGTAGCCCGAGGATCGGCAGAAGCGCCAAGCGGTAAATCCGCGTGGCGGGTCATCCTTCGACCGAGCGAGACCTCAGGCGGCTAGTGGCCGTCCAGGCCCGATAGCTGAGCCAAGACTTGGTAGACGACCGCTGAATCCATCGAACCCTTGCCCTGAGCACGTGCGGCTCGCAGCATCTCGAGCGCCGCCGCCCCAACCGGCGCGGCCGCGCCAAGGCTGTCGGCAAGGCGCAGCGCCGTCGACAGGTCCTTGTGCATGTTGTCGGCCGAGAAATGCGGCGAGAAGTCGCCCGCGATCATGCGCGCCCCACGTGTCTCCATCGCCCCGGTGCGGGCGCCCCCGACACTGGTGATCTGCCGCACGCAGTCGGGGTCAATCCCCGCCTTGCGCGCCAGAACCAGCGCCTCGGCCACCGCCTCGATCGCCACGCCGAGGATGAGGTTGTTGACGAGCTTCAGCGTCGACCCCGCACCCGAAGGGCCGGCATGAACGATGACCGCCGACAGCGCCTCCAGCACGGGGCGCACGCGATCCAGCACTGCCGCCTCCCCGCC
>DATJLY010000299.1:0-9726 GCA_035509095.1 Allostellaceae bacterium
CCGCCCACAGGCCGGACCGAAAACGGGGCCCGAAAGGCCCCGTTTTTCATCCCGCCGGCAACAGCGCCGCGGCGACGCGCCGCCCTTCCGCCAAGAGAACGTTGTAGGTGCGGCACGCGGCGCCGGTGTCCATGACATCCATCACGATGCCCGCCGCGCGCAGCCGCGCCCTGAGATCGGCCGCCACCGGCGCCATCCGCCGACCCAGCCCCACAAGCAGGATCTCGATCTCGCCATGCGCGATCACGGGGGCGAGGCTTTCTGCCGTCACGTCGTCCGGCCCGTGCGCGGACCAGGCCTCGGTCGCATCGGGAAAGACCAGGATGGCGCCCTCATGCGCCACGCCGCTTACGCGGAAGCTTTCACGGCCATAGCTGTCGATCACCTGGCGATCGGCCGGGATGATCGGCGTCAGATCCATTACGAGACCTCTTCGGCCTCGGCCGCGGCGGAGGTGGCACGCGCCGTGCGCGCCGAGCCCGAGTGCTTGGGACGGATGTAGAGCAGCAGCGGCGCCGCGATGAAGAGCGAGGAATAGGTCCCGATCACGATGCCCCACAGCATCGCGATCGAGAAGCCGCGCAGGACCTCGCCGCCGAACAAAAGGAGCGAGAGCACGGCCAAGGCCACCGTCGACACGGTCAGGATGGTGCGCGACAGCGTCTCGTTGAGGCTTTTGTTGATGAGGGCGCGGAAATCCATCGTGCGATGCTTGCGCATCGTCTCGCGCACCCGGTCATAGATGACGACCGTGTCGTTGATCGAATAGCCGGCGACGGTCAGGATCGCCGCGAGGGTGGTCAGGTTGAATTCGAGCCTGAAAAGCGCGAACAGGCCCACCGTCGTGATGGTGTCATGGAGCGTCGACAGCATGGCGCCGACGCCGAACTGCCATTCGAACCGGAACCAGACATAAATCATGATGGCGACGAGCGCCAGGACCGTTGCTATGACGCCCGCGCGGATGAGTTCGGAGCCGACCGTGGGGCCGACCACCTCGGTGCGGCGATACTCGACGCTGTTGCCGAGCTGCTGCTTCACCTTCTCGACCGCGGCCTCTTGCGCCTTGTCGCTGCCGGCCTGACGCTGAAGCCGGATCAGGACCTCGTCAGGCGCGCCGAATTCCTGGAGCTGCACATCGCCCAGGCCCAGCTTGTCGAGCTCGGCGCGCATCGCCGCCAGGTTGGCCGGCCCGTGCGTCCTTGCCTCGATGATCGTGCCGCCGACGAAATCGATCCCGTAATTCAATCCCTGCGTCAGGAACAGGATGATCGATCCGGCGGTGAGGATGCCGGAGAAGATGAAGCCCAGCCAATGCAGCCCCATGAAGTCGATGTTGGGGATGCGCTTGATGACGATGAGAGGTCGCAGCATGGCGCGCCTAGATCGGGATGAGTTTGGGCTTGGTGCGGCGCAGCCAGGTGACGATCTGTAGCCGCGTCACCAGGATCGCCGAGAACAGCGAGGTCAGAACGCCGAGGCTCAAAGTGACCGCGAACCCCTTGATCGGCCCCTCGCCCAGCCAGAACATCAAGCCACCCGCCACGAGCGTCGTGACGTGGCTGTCGAGAATGGTGCCGAAGGCGCGCTCGAACCCAGCCTGGAGCGACGACACGATGGTGCGGCCGCTCCGCACCTCTTCGCGGATGCGCTCATAGATGAGGACGTTGGCGTCGACCGCCATACCCATCGTGAGCGCGATGCCGGCGATGCCGGGCAAGGTCAAGGTCGCGCCCAGAACGGACAGGGAGGCGACCATGATGCAGAGGTTGAAGAACAGCGCCACATCGGCGAACAGGCCGAAAAGCCCGTAGAAAATCACCATGAACACGACGACGAGCGAGATGCCGACGATGCTCGCGAGCGCGCCCGCATGGATCGAATCGGCACCGAGATCGGGGCCGACGGTGCGCTCCTCGAGGATGGTCAAGGGCGCCGGCAACGCGCCCGCGCGCAGCAACAGCGCCAGATCGTTCGCCGACTGCACGGTGAAGCTGCCCTCGATGATGCCCGAGCCGCCCAGGATCGCCTCGCGGATCACCGGCGCGCTGATCACCTTGTTGTCGAGGACGATGGCGAAGGGCTTGCCGACATTCTCGCGCGTCGCGTCGGCGAACCGCCGCGCGCCGGTGGAATCGAACTTGAAGCTCACGACCGGCGCGGCGTTGTTGAAGGTCGGCTGCGCATCCGTGAGCGTGTCGCCGCTCACCATGATCCGGCGCTTCACGACATATTCCTGCGGCTGGCCCGGTTTGGGGTCGGAGGCTTGCAGCAGCTCGTCCCCAGGGGGTACGCGGCCTTGGCGCGCATCCTCGACCGACGCGTTGGTGTCCACCATTTGGAACGTCATCTTGGCGGTCTTGCCCAAGATCTCCTTCACATGCTCGGGATCGGAGACGCCTGGAAGCTGTACCAGGATACGATCCGCGCCGACCTGCTGGATGGTCGCTTCCTTGGTGCCGGTCTCGTCGATGCGGCGGCGCACGATCTCGATCGATTGCGAGATCGCCGACGCGGTCCGGTCCTGGATCGCGGTGTCGCTCGGCTTGATGCTGACGTCGCCCGCCTGGCTTACGCTGAAGTCGAGATCGGGGTCGATCTTCTGCACCGCATCTTTCACGATTTGCTGCTGGCCCATGTCGCGCAGCACGAGGGCGACGTGATCGCCGTCGACGGCGAGCCCGGTATAGCCGACCTTGGCCGCCACCAGCGCGGTCCTGATCTCGTCGACGAGATTGTTGAGCTGATCCTTCTCGACCGAGCTCATATCGACCTGGAGCAGCAAGTGCGAGCCGCCTTGCAGATCGAGCCCGAGGCTGACCTGCTGATGCGGCAGGAAGCTCGGCCACCGAGCCACCATCTTGTTGGAGAACAGATTGGGGACGGAAAGAAGCACGCCCAATCCGCAAACCACCATGATGAGCGTTACCAGCCACGTTTTGAAATGGAGCATGTAAACGCCTCGCGCCAGCGCCGCCTACAGCCGCAGGAAGCTCCGGAGCTTGTCCACCGCGCCGCCGCCTGCGCCGGCCTCGGCCGGTTCCGGCGTCTTCTTGTCTCCGCCCTTATCCGCTCCATCCTTCTTGGCGGCAACGGGTTCGGGCTTCGACATCACGGTGGTGATCGTGCTCCGCACCACCCGCACGCGCACGTTGTCGGCGATGTCGACCAGCGCCTCGTCGCCCTCGACCTTGGCGATCGTGCCGATGAGGCCGCCCGCGGTGACCACCCGGTCGCCGCGCCGGAGCGCGTCCAGCATCGTCTTGAGCTGCTTTTGCTTTTGCTGCTGCGGACGGATCATGAAGAAGTAGAACACGACGAAGATCAACGCCATCGGCAGGATGAACGTCGTCATCGTGTCCGGCGAACCTCCGGCGGCCTGTGCGTAGGCCGGCGAGATGAACATCTCCTGCCCCTCCTCCCGGGCGTTGCCGCATAGGTAGTGGACTTGCGCCCAAAAAGCAAACCAGCCGCCTGCGCGCCCAAGGTTGCCTCGCTCGCCTCTTTCGCCTAGGGTTCGCGCCCGTCCCGCCGACCGCCCGGCCGCATCCGCCATGACCCCGCGCAGCCCCCTCGCGCCTTTGCTGCAGCGCATCGCCGCGGCGCTCGAGCGCCTTGCGCCCGAACGCCGTCCCGCCGCCAATCTGCGCGAAGCGGACGCGTTCGTCTGGCACGCCGACCACGACGCGCTCGAGCCGGTCGTCAGCGTGAGCCGGGTCGACCTCGATCTGCTTCAGGGGATCGATCGCGTCCGCGACATCCTGCTCGAGAATACGCGCCGGTTTGCCCACGGCCTCCCGGCCAACAACGTGCTGTTGTGGGGCGCGCGCGGCATGGGCAAGAGCTCGCTCGTCAAAGCGACGCACGCGGCCGTCAATCACGACACGCCGAGCGCGCTGGCGCTCATCGAGATCCATCGCGAGGACATAGCAAGCCTGCCGCGTCTGTTGCTGCTTCTGCGCGGCTCCGAGCGGCGGGTCGTGCTGTTCTGCGACGATCTGTCCTTCGACCAGCAGGACACGAGCTATAAGTCCCTGAAGGCCGTGCTCGAAGGCGGGATCGAGGGAAGACCCGACAATGTCGTGTTCTATGCCACGTCCAACCGCCGCCATCTGATGGCGCGCGAAATGATCGAGAACGAACGGTCGACGGCGATCAATCCTGGCGAAGCGGTCGAAGAGAAAGTGTCGCTTTCCGACCGGTTCGGGCTGTGGCTCGGCTTCCACGCCTGCGATCAGGAGACTTATCAGGCGATGATCCGCGGCTATGCCGCGCGCTATGGATTGTCGGTGCCGGACGAGCAGCTTCGTGCCGAGGCGGCCGAGTGGGCCATCACGCGCGGTGCGCGTTCGGGCCGCGTCGCGTGGCAGTTCATCCAGGATCTGGCGGGTCGTCTTGGCCAGCGTCTGCCGTGATCGTCATGAATTTGACGACGCGTTGCCCGAACGTGTCACTAGCATCGCGCGCGACAGCGCCCATATGATGCGCCTTACTTTGAGGGGTAGGCATGAAAGAGCCCGAACAAATGACGGTCGCGGAAATCCGCGCCGAGTTGCGTGCCATGGGAGTGACGGAGCGGCTCGGCACGTTGATCCTGCGCGAAATGGGCGAGGCCGAGCAACGCATCGACCGCGCGAAGAAGGGCAGCCGCGACGCCAAGTATGATCCGCTGAGGGCCCAACTTTATGTGCTCAAGGCACATGGCATGACCAATGCCGATCTGAGCCTCAATCGCAAGGGCAACCTGTTCATTCAGCTGACGACGCGCGAGGAAGAGTCCGGACCTTCGGCACAGTCCGCCTGAAGCTCAATCGAGGAAGGTGCGCGTCCCTTCCTTAAGCTCGGTAACCATCGCCAAGCTGTCGTCGCCATTCGCGCCATAATCGAACACGTGGCTCGCGAGGACGGCGTGCACGCCGACGCCGTCGCGCGAGAGCGGCAGGCTCACGCGCTTCGTCGCCATCGGGTCGCTATAGCCATGACTCAAGATGAACACGTTCTCGGTGTACATCGGCCGCCGGCGGATGGCCATCTCCTCGTAAATGCCGACGACATAGTCGCGGTACCCGGCCGTCTGAGGAAGGACCTCGTCGACGAAGCGACCCGACGGATCGGCGCCACCCGCGCGCCAGAACACCGGACCCACTTTCACATAACGAAAGCGCGGACCGCCCAGGGTCTCCACCACCTCGAGCACCATGATGTTTGGCTGCACCGCGTCGGGCAGTTCCGACACGACGATATTGTCGGGCGCCGGCATT
Organism: Allostellaceae bacterium; assembly: GCA_035509095.1. GTDB lineage: Bacteria > Pseudomonadota > Alphaproteobacteria > ATCC43930 > CGMCC-115725 > DATJLY01. Next base: position 5,262 of record DATJLY010000299.1, read on the forward strand.
AAACGCCCGCGCCGCTTCCTCCACCAATAGTGGTAGACCAACCATAACCGAGGATCGCCGACCGCGCCGACGGTATCCATCGTTCCGCCTCAAGGGAATCCTTTCCCCGCGGGTCAAGGTGCGCCCGTTCGGTTAACAATATCTTGAACTAGCGGCTGGCCGTGGCGGCCTGAGCCGGTAGGTAATCGGACGGATCGAGCGCGCGTGTGCCGCGCCTGATCTCGAAATGAAGCTGAGGCTGGTCGACGGCGCCGGTGGCGCCAACTTTGGCGATCGGCTGTCCGCGCGCGACCCGATCGCCGCGCTTCACCAGCAGCGACGCGTTGTGGGCGTAGGCCGTGACGAAGCCGTTGTCGTGCTTCACCAGGATGAGATTACCGTAGCCTTTCAGCTCATTGCCGGCATAGGCCACCTCGCCCGCGGCAGCCGCCAGGACCGGCGTTCCCTCGGGCGCCGCGATGTCGATCCCGTCATTGTGGGTGCCCTGCGCGCTCTCGCCGAACGATGCAAGGACGTGGCCGTGCACCGGCCAGATGAACACCGACGTAGGCTTGAGCGGCGTCTCGGGCGGTGGCAGGGACGCCGTCTTATCCTGCGGCGGCTCGGGCGGCGGCACGGGCACCGTCTTGTCCTGCCGCGGCGGCTCGGGCGGCGGCAGGTCCGGTTCGTCGAGCGCCGTCTCGGGCGGTGGCGTGGGCTTTGCCTGCGGTTGCGGCGGCGATGGTGCGTTCGCCGGTTTTTGCGCCGCAGCCAGCGGCGGCTCGGCGGCCGGCGGGGCGAGCGGCGCCGCCGCCACGCGCTGCGGCGGCGGGGCCGCCGAAGCCGTCTCGACCCGCGCCGGGAGGATCAAGGTCTCGCCGGTGCGGATGACAAATGGCGGCGTCAAGTGATTGGTCGCCGCCAGCGTGCTGATGTCGACGCCGCTGGTGCGCGCCACGCTCATCAGCGTGTCGCCCGGCCGCACAAGGTGGGTGCGCACCTGCGGCAGGATGAGCGAGCTGCCGGCGACGAGACGATAAGGCGGCTGCAGGTTGTTCGCATCGATGATCGCGCGGATCGGAAGACCATAGCGGCGCGAGAGGCCGTAGAGCGTATCGGCGCTCGCGACCGTGATGCGGTCGGGATGAACGATCGGCACCGGCTCCGACAGGACGGGCGCTCCCGCATGCGTATGCAGCTCGATCGGCGCAGGCGGCGCCGTGCGCTCGGCGCATCCCGCCAGGAACGCGAGAAGGAGGAGGATCGAGCGGCGTACCATCACGGACGCGCAGTCTATGCCAGGTTTGGAATCTCCGACAACCGCCGCCGCTCTTGCCTCAATCGTGCCTTATTTCATGTTCATGCCGGGCATGTCCTTCATGTTCATCTCACCGGCACTCGAGGCGCCGATCTTGGCGACCTTCACTGTCGTTTCGACCTCGCCCGCCTTCGCGAACCGCACGGTCAGAGGGAAGCTCTCCCCTTCCATGAGCGGCTTCTTCAGCTCCATGAGCATGATGTGGTAGCCGCCAGGCTTCATCATCACGGTCGCGCCGGGCTTCACGTCGAGCGATTTGACCGGCCGCATCTTATCGACGCCATTATCGACGATGGTGGTATGGACCTGCGCCATGCCGGCCACCGGCGTACTTGCGGCGACGACCTGGTCGGACGCCGCTCCTTTATTCGTGATGGTGATGTAGGCGGCGCCGGTCTTCGCGCCGGGCGGCGTCGCGCGCGCCCAGGCGTCGGTGACGGCGATCCCTGACGACGATTGTGCGGCGGCAGTCCAAGCCCCCATCAGCACGATGGCCGCGGTCAAAAGAGAAAGACGAATCATTGTGGAGATCCTTTCAGATCAGGAATTGGCGATGAATTTCTTGAGCCGCTCGGCCATCTCGCCCGATGAGGTATCGGTCGTGAAGGTGGCGACGAAGTGGCCGTCGCCGGGCCGCATGACATAGATGACCGAGCTGTGGTCCATGAGATAGCCGTTGGGCGCCTCCTTGTCGGGCACCTTGGCGACATAGACCCGGAACGCGCGCGCCGCGCTGTCGATCGCGTCGGGCGAGCCGGTAAGGCCGACGATGCGGGGATCGAACGCCTTGACATACTGGCCCATCACCTTCGGCGTATCGCGCGCGGGATCGATGGAAATGAAGATCGGCTGCACCTTGTTGGCGAGCGGGCCCAATTGCTGCAGCGCGCCCGCGATCGCGTTGAGCGTGGTCGGGCACGCATCGGGACAAAGCGTGTAGCCGAAATAGATGAGCTGCCACTGGTTACGATAGGTCTTGTCCGTAACCGTGGTGCCGTCGGGCGCTTCGAGCGAAAACGGGCCGCCGATCGCGATCGACGCCACGCCGCCCTCTTCGCTTCCCGGCCAGATGCCGCTCACAAATACAAGCACGCCGGCCAGGACCAGAAAGGCCAGGATGCCGATCAACAGGTTTCTCGTCGCTTTCATGATGCAACCCCGCCGCAAAATGCCAGACGCCCGTGTCGGGCGCGCACGCCCGGCACGGAAGGAGTTCGTCCGTCAGACCGAGGCGGGTGGTGCGCGGGGCTGTGCGGGACCCCCCGGATAGGCAAAGCCGAAGCCGGTGTCGCGGCTTGGCGGCAGCGGCTGCGATCGAGGCAGGATAGCGAAGGCGATCGGCGCGACATCGGGCGGCACAAGCGCCGCCGCGCTCGCCTGAAGACCAAGACAGAGTGGGCACACTGTCGACGGCCGGTCGCCCGGCGTGCTGGGCGGCCCGGACCCGCCACCGCCGACATGACAGAGCGCGACGCCCAGCCACGACGGCGCCGACCCCAATCCGGAAGGGTCATGGGCCGTCGCTACCCCCAACTGAACGACGATCGCAAGCATGCCGCAAAAGCCGGCGAGGCGACGGAGGATGCCCGCGCCGCGCAGCCGCGCGAGCAGGGTCACTGCGGCACTCCCGCCGCCGCCTGGGGTGCCGCCGGCGCCGGCAGCCTGTGATCGCGCAGGCATTCAACCCGCGCGGCCTCGCGCTTGGCGTTGCCTTCGGGCGTATAGTCCGGATATTTCTTGAAGGCCGCGTGCGCGCATTCGCTGGCCGTCTTCCACGCGGCGTCGGCATCCTTCTGATTGGGGTCGGCATGCGCCGCCATCAAAGGAAGCGTCGCGGCCACGGCAATCGCCAGCAGACTCGCGCGATAAGACATGGGGCTCATGTTAGCGCGCTCAGGCCGCCCTGCAAATACCAGCGGAGGGTCATCCACCGATGCCCGCCGCGCGCAGATAGCGCGGATCGATGAACCGTTCGACGGGCGGGAGCGGCGGCTTCAGCGCGCCTTGCGCGGCCATGAAGTCGATCACCTGCCGTATCCCGTCGGGGTCGATCTCCCCTGCCCTTGGGAGCACGTTTCGCTCCGGCTCGAAATAGAGGCGCAACGTCGCGCGTGCGCTCGCGGCCGACACGGCTTCGGTAGCGACGATGATCCGCACCACCTGATCGCGGTGCGCCGGGTCCCGGATGAAACGGAACGACGCGGCGAGCGCGCGCAGATACCGCACGACCACGTCCTTGTGCGCCTTCGCCCATGAGCGGCGCGCGGCCGTGACGGTATAGACGAAGGCCGGCACCGCGTCGGTGGTGACGCCGAGCCGGCGGTAGCCTTTGGCGAGCGCCTCGAAATCCTCGGGCTGACCCAGCGGCACAGCGTCGCATGTGCCCCCGGTGAGGCAAGCAAGACGCTGCGGCGTGCCGGAGACGGTCTTGACCTCGAGGTCCGCGGGCCGCACGCCGTTGGCGGCAAGCAACTTCCAGGTCGAATAGGCGATCGTGCCCGCTTCGTCCGCAAGACCGAGGACACGGCCCTTGAGATCGGCGTAGCCGCGGATCTCGGGCTTCGCCACGAGACTGTAGATCGGGTTGTCGAATTCCGCCGCGATCGCGACCGCGTCCGCCCCGGCAAGGTCGCTGCTGATGAGGAACGGCGTCGCCACGTGCGTGATCTCGACCGTGCCGTCCTCAAGCGCGGCGATCATCTTGCCGCCGCCTCCCGGGATCAGGATGTTCGAGAAATCGAGCCCCTCGCGCGTGAAGAACCCCTCCCGGTCGGCCACGAAGATCGGCAGCGAATAGATGCTGCGCACGGCGGAGAAAGCCTGGCCATAATGCAGCACCACAGGGTCGGCCGCCGCCGGCGCGGCACCAAGGATCACGGCGAGGAACGCACAAGCGAGCCGCATCGGCCTGCGCTAGTTCTTGGCGAGAATGCAGTCCACCTCGATCGGCGTCGTCGGGTCGGTCGTCGGCTTTCGCGCATTCGCGGTCACTTTGTAGCCGTCCTTGCTGCAGGCGATCTCGATGTCGGCGGGATTGATGCTCTTGTCGAATCCGCGGATGAAATAATGCCCTTGGGTATCGGTGCGCAGCACCATGCTCGAATTCAGGTTCTTCATCGTCACCGTGATCTTGGCATCGCCGATCCCGTCGCCGTTCGTGTCGCGCAC
>DATJLY010000300.1:0-3871 GCA_035509095.1 Allostellaceae bacterium
GACCGTCGTCGTAATGCGCATCATGCTCGGCATGTTCTGCTGCGTGAGGCACGCCGCGAATGCGATGAGGCCGAGCGCCGCCGGCAGCGCCAGCCGCACGGCCATCAGGACGGTGAGCGCATCGCGCGCGCGCCAGCCGGCATTGGCGAGCAACTCGCCGCCTTTGCGCGCCTCCTCGCCCGAGAGGAGCTTCAAGCGCGCCAGCACCGTGCGCAGCGTGCCGATCGGGGCGGTGCGCAGGTTGGCGATGCGCTGGCGCACATGGACGCGCTCGGTGCGCATGTTGTTGCGCCGCCGGATATGCGACCGCACGCGCGAGGACATCGAGTCCTCGGGCAGGAAAGCCTGGCCGAGCAGGACGAGGGTCACGAGCACGGCGACGCCCGCGACGATCGCGAAGCCCGACTGGTCATGCCCGGAAAAGAATGATTGCAACGCGTTCATATGTCGAACCGCACCATCTTGGCCATCACCAGCACGCCCAGCGTCATGCTCGAGAGCCCCGCCACGAGCAGCATGTTGCCGAGGTGATCGGTGAACAGGATCGAGAGATAGTTCCTGTCCGCGACCGACAGCACGCCGGTCATGAGGAAGGGCAGCGAGCCGATGATCATGGCGCTTGCGCGCGCTTCGGACGACAGCGCCTTCACTTTGAGCCGCATCTGGCGCCGCCGGCGCAGAATCGAGTCGAGGTTCTCGAGCGTCTCGGCGAGGTTGCCGCCGGTTTCGCGCTGCACCGCCAGCGTCACGACCAGGAACTTCATCTCGGGCACGCCGGTCCGCTTCACCATGTCCCAGAGGGCGTCGTCGAGCGGCCGCCCGATCCGCATCTGATCGCACATCTCGCGGAATTCGAGACCGATCGGGTCTGGCATCTCGCGGCCGATGATCTGGAACGATTCGGTGATGGGAAGGCCCGACTTGATGCTGCGGACCATGAGCCCGATCGCCTCGGGCAACAGGTTGGCAAAGCGCTTCATGCGCCGGCGCGCCAGGAATCCAACGACGAGATGCGGCAGCCACAGGCCCAGAAGGATGCCGATGAACAGGGCGAGCAGCGGCGACAGCCGCAGCATGAAGGCTGCGAACCCGGTGACCGCCGCGACACCAAGGCACGTGATGCCATAGGCGCCGATCCCGATATTCCGGCCGGTCCGCTGCAGCCGCCGCCGCAGTTCGTCCGGACGCGGCGTCAGGCGTCGGACCAATTGGTCGAGCGTGCTCTGATCATTGAATTCGCGGCGGAGCTGAAGGTCGACGCCGGTCGCGACGGCGGTCAAACGCTCGCGCAGACGCTTCGCCCGGCGCCCGATCTTGCCGCCGCCATCGTCCGCGACGGCCATCAGTACCGCGACGACGGCGACGAACAGGCCGGCCGCGATCATAAGCAATTGCAATGGTGTCATGCGATCGCCTCGAGCAATGCCTTGTCGAGACCAAAATATTCAGCGCGCGGCGTGAAATGCGGGCGCAGGCCGCTCGAGAGGAAGCTGCCTCTCAGGCGCCCGTCCGGCAGCTCGCCCTCGTACTGATAGGTGAAGAGGTCCTGGGTCGTGATGACTTCGCCTTCCATGCCGACGATCTCGGTGATCGAAGTGACGCGCCGGACGCCGTCGCGCATGCGGCTGATCTGCACGATCAGGTTGACGGCCGCGGCGATCTGCATGCGGACGGCGCGGGCCGGCAGCGCGAAGCCCGCCATCGACACCATGTTCTCGAGCCGGGTCAGCGCCTCGCGCGGGCGGTTGGCGTGGATCGTGCAGAGCGATCCGTCGTGGCCCGTGTTCATGGCTTGCAACATGTCGAGCGCCTCGGCGGACCGTATCTCGCCGAGGATGACGCGGTCGGGACGCATGCGCAGTGCGTTCTTCACGAGATCGCGCATGGTGATCTCGCCCTTGCCCTCGAGATTGGGCGGCCGGGTTTCCAGCCGCACGACGTGGGGCTGTTGAAGCTGCAATTCGGCGGCGTCCTCGATCGTGACGATCCGGTCGCCGACATCGATCATCTGCGACATGGCATTGAGGAGCGTCGTCTTGCCGGAGCCGGTGCCGCCGGAGATCAGCACGTTGAGCCGCGAGCGCGAGGCGATCTTCAGCACGATCGCCATCGCCGGCGACACGTTCTGCTGCTTCGCCATCACGTCGAGCGTAATGCCCTTCTTCGCGAATTTGCGGATCGAGATCGACGTGCCGTCGATCGCCAGCGGCGGGGCGATGATGTTGACGCGGCTTCCGTCCTGAAGTCGGGCATCGACGAGCGGCGTCGATTCGTCGATGCGGCGGCCGACTTGGGTGACGATCCGCGTCGCGATGCTCATCACGTGGGCATTGTCGCGGAACACGAGGTCGGTGAGCTCGAGCTTGCCGCGCCGCTCGACATAGACCTGGTTGGGGCCGTTCACCATGATGTCGGTGACGGTATCGTCGGCCAGCAGCTGCTCGAGCGGCCCAAGCCCCAACATGTCGTCGAGGAGCACATTGACGAGATGGCGCTGCTCGGCCTGGTTCAGCTGAATCTTCTGCTCGATCAGGATCTCGCCGACGACGGCGCCGAGCTGGCGCGCGAGGTCCTCGCGCGAAAGGCGCGCCGCGACTTCGGTGTCGATCCGCTCCATGATGAAGGGATAGATGCGGGGGATCGCGGCCTCGATGCTGGCGCGGCTCGTGGCTTGCGGATTCGCTTGTGCGGCGGCGCGCGGCGGCGCCGGCTCGAACGAGATTGGATCCGGAAGCGCGCTGGACCCTAACGAGTCGGGCTCTTCGGGCTCGGGCAATGGCTGGGGCGCGGGCGCGGGTTCGGCGATGCGCGGCGGGGCCGGCTCCCGCGGCCGCGCCGGAGGCGGCGGGACGCGGACGCGCTCGACACGACGGTTCTGAAGCGCGCTGACGCGCGCGTTCAGCCCGTTCTCGCCGTCGCGCGGACTGAACATGACGCGACTATCCCAAGAGGCGCCGCCACAGCGGCTTGGGCTTCTCTTCGCGCCCGGCGATCTGGACCGCAATGCGGCGCAGTTCCATGGCGGCCTTGCCGTTGGCGTCCGCCGCCGGCAGCGCCTTGCCGCTCACGGCCATGGCGCGGGTCGCCTTGGGGTCGAACGGCACCGAGAAATTGAGCGGCCCGCCGAGGCCCCGCTCGAACTCGGCACGGCCGATCTCGCCACGATGGATCGATCCGACCTGGTTTGCGACGAAGAGCGGGTTTGCGGTGCCGAGCCCTTTCACCAGACCCGCAATGCGGAACGCGTCGCGCAACGCGACGAGCGACAGGTCGGTGACGATATAGACCGAATCGGCGGTCGACAGCACATGACGCGCGGCGCCGTCGAGACTGCGCGGCAGATCGACCACCAGACAATCATAGTCCTGCGTCAGCGCCTCGAGCACCGCCATGGCGCCCTCGGGATCGAAGCGCAGCTCGTCCTCGAGCGATTCCTCCGCGGCGAGGATCGGCAGCCGCTCTTCGCCCTTCACGATCGCCGAGGCGAGCAGCAGGCTGTCGGTGCGCTCGGGATGTTCGAGCGCCTGGCGCAAGCCGCGCCCCGGCTCGATGTCGAGCGACAGCGCGAGATTGCCGAAATGCAGATCGAGGTCGAGAAGCGCGGTGTGCAGCTTGTGTTCCTGGCTCAAGAGCCAGGCGACGCCAAGCGCCATCGTCGAGGCGCCGACACCGCCGCGCGCACCGATGAAGGCGTGGATGCGCGCGCGCCGCTTCCCGTCGGCGCCGCCCTCCGCTTCGTTGCGTACCGCGCGGCGCAGCGCCTCGCTCAAGATTTCGCTGGATACCGGCTTCACGAGATAGTCGGCGACGCCGCTGGCCGCAAGCCGCCGGAACAGGCTCACGTCGTTGACGGTGCCGATCGCAAGGACGC
>DATJLY010000301.1:0-3248 GCA_035509095.1 Allostellaceae bacterium
GGCGCGAAAAATCCCGTCGCGCCGGCCATCAGAGTCGTCGTCGCGCTCATCTGGTTGGCGAGGAACCGGGCATCGTTGCCGCGCGCCAATCGGGCGACGTGGTCCGAGAAAAGGTCCCAGGGAGGCGACGTCGTGACCAGCTCCCAAAACGCGCGCAGCTTCGCCACGCGCTCCTTTGGCGCGTTGCCCGCGATGATCGCCGAATTGATGGCGCCGATCGAGATGCCGGCGATCCAGTCGGGATGCACCTCCGCTTCGGCCAGCGCCTCGTAGACGCCGGCCTGATAGGCGCCCAGCGCGCCGCCGCCCTGCAGCAGAAGCACCACGGATTCATAGGGCGGCCGAGCCAGAACCGGAGGCCTTTGCCGCATATCAGGCGCCATCACATGATCCTCGTGTTGCACTGCAATAGTCGATGTCCCGGCACCCGCCGTCAATCGCGACTTGCTTGAATTGAGGACACCCCCTTCGGATAATCGGCGCTCCGTCGCAGGAACGAGGGATCAGCCATGAGCGGCACGCTCAACGGGCGCGGAACGTTTGTCATCGGCGCGGGCCACGGGATCACCGCGCCGCTCCATGCCAAGGGCGCGTCGGCGCCATGACCTTGTCGATTCTGACCTGGAACATCAATTCGGTCCGCCTGCGCATCGACAATCTGAAGCGTCTGGCGGGCGAGCTCGCGCCGGACGTGATCTGTCTTCAGGAGACCAAGACCCGGGACGAGTTCTTTCCGCGCGCCGAGATCGAGGCGGCGGGCTATGCGCATGTCCATATCCACGGCATGAAGTCCTATAACGGCGTTGCGATCCTGTCGCGCGTGCCCATCGCCAACCCCCGGATCGAGCATTGGTGCGAGCGCGAAGATTGCCGCCATGCCGTGGTCGAGCTGCCGGGCGGGATCGAGCTTCACGACATCTATGTGCCGGCGGGTGGCGATGTCCCCGATCCCGACGAGAATCCCAAATTCGCGCACAAGCTCCGGTTTCTCGACGAGCTTACGGCGTGGTTCCGCGGCAAGCGGCGCGCGCAGGCGCCCATGGTGCTGGTCGGCGATCTCAACATCGCGCCGCTCGAGACCGACGTCTGGTCACATAAGCAGCTTTTGACCGTCGTGAGCCACACGCCGATCGAGGTGGAGAAGCTCGGCAAGTTGCAATCATCCGCGGCTTTCGTCGACGCGGTACGGCATTTCGTGCCGCCCGAGCAGCGGCTTTATACCTGGTGGAGCTATCGCAACATCGACTGGGCGGCGTCGGATCGCGGCCGCAGGCTCGATCACGTCTGGGTGACGCCCGACATCAAGGACAGGCTTCAGTCAGCCGAGGTCCTTCGTGCCGCGCGCGGCTGGGACAAGGCGTCCGATCACGTTCCCGTGATGGTGCGGCTCGCGACCTAGGGCAAGACGCCGCGCCGCCTCTATCGCTGAACCGGCGGCAACGGGATGTCGGCGCTGGCATGGGTCATGCGGATTTTCCACTTGCCGCCCTTCACCGGCACGAGGATCTCGCTCACATGCGTGTGCCGCGTGGTCGGGCCGTTGGAGAAATTGGATGTGATCGCCGACACCAGAACCGCCCAGACGCCGTTGCCAATGGGGTGGGCTTCCTTCAATTCGTAATCGAAGGTGTAGGTGCCGAGATTCGTGATGAAGTCTCCTTCGGCACGCTCGATCTCGTCAGGCCCGTGCGCCATCGTGCCGTCGATGCCGATCAGCAAGCCGTCCGGCGTGTAAAGCGCGGCGAGCGCGGCCGCGTTCTTCTGATTGAAGGCGGTTTTCACTTGCTCGGCCATGGCGCGCGCCGCGGTTGCGGCTCGTTCCTCCGGCGATGGCCGTTTGTGTCTTTGTGCGAACGCCGGTGCGGCGGCAACGCAAACGGCGAGCGCGAGCAAGGCGATGCTTTTCCGCATGATCGATCTCCCCCGATAAGACGTGACGCGCCGCCATCCTACCGCATGTTCTGACGCGGGTGGCGGACCGTCTCGGTCGCCGGTACGGACCCGATCGGCAAGGTCACAGCGATGTTCTCGCGAGGGCCGGCGGAGTCATGATACTGTGTTTGAAACAGCCGGAACCGGCGGATCGCACGAATGGAGCGCGTGTGATGCTGAACGATGAACTGATTGCCGTGGCGATTTATGCGGGTCTGGCGTTTCTGGTCCTGGGCTTCGTGGTGCGCCACCGGCGCTTCTTCTGAACGGCCTAGGTATCCGTTTCGCCGCCGAGCAGCGGGTCGGGTCCGAAGCGGTTGCCGCCGACGGTGCCGCGCCGGCATCCCAGCTCGATGAACGACCACAAATGGAAAGCGAAGGCGACCGCCAGCAGGATGTTGCTGCGCGCGAGCGCACCCAGTCCGCCAACCAGAAGCGGCGTCGCGATGAACACGAGCAGCCACCAGCCGCTCTTGTTGCGATCGTGAAGACGCTTTGACGCCACCGCCACGACCACCCAGCTCAAGAGCAGGCCGATCACCACCGATCCCACAAGGATCGTCAGCCCCAGCGAGGCCGGCAGCTCCTGCACCATCACCGTGTCGACCGCGATCCCGATGGCGACCACCGACACGCTCGACATGCCGAGGAACAGATAAAGCATGAGCACCAGCAGGATCGGGATCGCGGTCAGATTGCTCATCACGTCGAACATCACCGGGTCGAGCGCCAGCGCCGCCGCGGCCAAGACATAAATCGTCAAGCCGAAAATCCAGAACCGCCCGCGCGCGACGCGGCCGTAAAAGCCGAAGAAGAATCCTATTGGCGACATGGTCCCCCACCACACCCCGACCGCCCCGCGCCCAAAAGCGCCAAGGGGGCAGGTCGCCGGCAAATTAGCGGGTTACGGGACCAGGCGATAGCCGCCGGGTTCGGTCACCAGGATCTGCGCCTTTGCCGGATCGCGCTCGATCTTCTGGCGCAGACGATAGACGTGGGTCTCGAGCGTGTGCGTGGTGACGCCGGAATTATAGCCCCACACTTCGTTCAACAGCACATCGCGGCCAATGATCCGCTGGCCCGCGCGGTAGAGATATTTGAGGATCGCGGTTTCCTTTTCGGTGAGCCGCACCTTCTTGCGCTGGACCGCGTCGGTCAATATTTTCGCGCCCGGCCGAAATGTGTAGGGGCCGATGGTGAAGACCGCGTCCTCGCTCTGCTCGTGCTGGCGCAGCTGCGCCCTTAGCCGTGCCAGCAGCACATTGAGGCGGAACGGCTTGGCGATATAGTCGTTGGCGCCTGAATCGAGGCCCAGG
>DATJLY010000302.1:0-6360 GCA_035509095.1 Allostellaceae bacterium
CCGCTCGAGCGCTATGTCGTGACGGAGGAGATGCTGTCGGCGGGCGCGCCCACGCGCGCGCACTGGGTCGCCGACCGCCAGTCCGGCCCGACCATCCTGCGCTTCGGCACCGAGGAGCAGAAGGCCGCATACCTCCCGCGCATCGCGCGCGGCGAATGCTATTTCTGCATCGGCATGAGCGAGCCTGACAGCGGTTCCGACCTGGCCTCGATCCGGACAGCGGCGCGCAAGGTGGCGGGCGGCTGGGAAATCGAGGGCACCAAGATCTGGACCAGCAACGCCCATCATTGCCACATGATGATCCTGTTCGCGCGCACGAGCCCGCGCGGCGAGGATCGGCATGCCGGCGTGAGCCAGTTTCTGGTGGACCTTTCCTCGCCGGGCATCCAGGTGCGGCCCATCATGAACCTCGCCGACGAGCACGATTTCAACGAGGTCGTGTTCGACGGCCTCTACGTACCCGATGACAGGGTGGTGGGCGAGATCGGCAATGGCTGGCGCCAGGTGACGAGCGAGCTTGCCTTCGAGCGGAGCGGCCCCGAGCGCTGGCTCAGCACCTATTCGCTGCTGAAGGCGCTGGTCGACGCGCTGGGCCCCGAGCCCGGCGCGCGCGAGGCGGAAGCGGTCGGGCGGCTCGTCGCGCATCTTTTCACCTTGGAGCACATGTCGCTCTCGGTCGCCTCGATGCTTCAGGAAGGTGCCGCGCCCAATACCGAGGCGGCGCTGGTGAAGGATCTCGGCACCAATTTCGAGCAGGATATTCCGGCCGTGGCGCGGCTCCTGGTGCCGCTTGCCGCGCGCTCGGAAAAGCTCGCCGAGGCGCTCGACCACGCGGTGCTGTGGGCGCCGGCCTTTTCGATCCGCGGCGGCACGCGCGAGGTGCTGCGCGGCATCGTCGCGCGCGGGCTGGGCCTGCGATGAGCGAGATGCGGTCGATCCTCGTCGATCAGGCGAGCCGCCTTATGGCGGGCGACGCGGCGGACCCGTTCGATCAGGCCTTGTGGACGCGGCTCCAAGAAGCCGGCCTCACCACCGCGTCGATCGCCGAGGCCCATGGCGGCTCCGGCGCCGATCTCGGCGACGTGCTGGCGATCCTGCGCGAAGGCGGGCGCCATGCGATCGCGGTGCCGCTGGCCGAGACCTTGATGGCGGCATCGCTTCTCTCGTCGAGCGGGCTTCCGGTGCCGCCGGGGCCGCTGACCGTTGCGCCGGTCGTGGCGGGCGAGCGCCTGTCGCTCGAGCGCGCGGGCGATGTCTGGCACCTGTCGGGCAGCGCGCGGCGCGTTCCGTTGGCGCGCCTCGCGGCAGGGCTCGCGGCGCTCGTGGAGCATGATGGAAAAATGCTTGTCGCGAGCGTACCGGCCCCGCACATCGCCACGAGGCACGAGAATCTTGCCGGCGAGCCGCGCGATGATCTTCGCTTCGACGCCGTCGTCGCGGAAATCGCGCCCGCGCCGGCGGAGACCAACGACGGCGCGCTGATGGTGTGGGGCGCGTTTTCCCACGCCGTGATGATGGCGGGCGCGCTCGACACCGTGCTCGAACTCACCCTTCGCTATGCCAACGACCGGGTGCAGTTCGGTCGCCCGATCGGCAAGTTTCAGGCCATCCAGCAGCAGGTGGCGGTGCTGGCGGCGCACGTGGCGTGCGCCGGCGCGGCCGCCGATGCCGCGGTGGCCGCCGCCGAGCAAGGCGACGGCACTTTCGAGATCGCCTGCGCCAAGGCCCGCATCGGCGAGGCGGCGGGACAGGCCGCGGCGATCGCGCATCAGGTCCATGGCGCCATGGGCTTCACGCGCGAGCATCGCCTGCACCGTTTCACGCGACGGCTTTGGGCCTGGCGCGACGAATATGGCGACGAGGCCTATTGGTGGGGGCGCATCGGCCGCACCGCGGCGCGGCTCGGCGGCGACGGGCTGTGGCCCTTCCTCACCGCGCGCGAGCGGACGAAGACGGTGGCGCCGTGACGTCCGAGCTTGCAGGCTTCCTGTCGCCGCGATCGATCGCCGTTATCGGCGCATCCGAGGGCGTCGAGAAGATCGGCGGCCGGATCATGAACAATCTGCTGCGGCATAAATTCCGTGGCCGGCTCTATCCGATCAATCTCGGCCGCGCCGACGTTTACGGGATCAAGGCCCATCCCGATCTCGCCGCGGTGCCGGACACGATCGACCTGGCGCTCATTGCGATCCCGGCGGCTTCCGTGCCGGGCGCGATCGACGACTGCGCGGCGCGCGGGATCAAGCGCGTCGTCATCGCGAGCTCGGGCTTCGCCGACGGCGGCGCGGAAGGGGCGGCGCTGCAGGATCGCGTGGTGGCGCAGGCGCGCGGTGCCGGCATCCGCATCGCCGGCCCCAACACGCAAGGCTTCTACAACGTGCCCGAAGCGATCGCCGCGACCTTCAGCCCGGCGGTCAATGTCGATCCCGGCCCGATGGGCCCGCGCCGGCGCATCGGCGTCGTCTCGCAAAGCGGCGGATTGGGATTTTCGCTCTTCAATCGCGGACGCATGGACGGGCTCGATTTCAGCGCGATCGTCAGCATCGGCAATCAGGGCGATCTGGAGCTTGCCGATTACGCCGACCTGTTGCTCGATGACGAGCAGACCAAGGCCGTGATGCTGTTCATCGAGGCGATCAAGACGCCGCAGAAATTCCTGGCGCTCGCCCGCAAGGCGGCATCGCTCGAAAAGCCGCTGATCGTCGCCAAGGTCGGCCGATACAAGGCGGCAAAGCGCGCCGTCGCCTCCCACACCGGCAGCCTCGGCGGCTCCGATCAGGCCTATGACGCCGTGTTCGAGGCGAACGGCGTGATCCGCGCCGAAAGCGTCGAGGAGATGCTGGAGGTCGCGGCGCTTTTCACGCGCCATCGTGTGCCGCGCGGCAATCGGCTGGCCGTGATCTCGGCGACCGGCGGCACCGCCGCGTGGCTCACCGACACGGCCGAAGCACATGGGCTCGAGCTGCCCGAGATCGACGCCGACCGGCGCGCGCGATTGATGAAATTCATCCCGCCTTATGGCTCGCCCTGGAACCCGGTCGACATCACGGCGCAGGGATTGCGCGGCTATGTCCCGGCGCTCGAGATCGTGGAGCCGTCGCCCGGCCACGACGCCATGGTCCTCTGCATCACCCTGGCGCAAGAGGTGCGCATCGCGCGCGAGGGCGAGGATCTGGCGCGCATCATCCATGGCTCGGAAAAGCCGATCCTCATCTACACCTATGCCACCGCGTCCGAGAAATCGAAGGCGATGATGGCGGGATGGGATTTGCATTATTTCACGCGGATGGAGGGCTGCGCCCGCGCGCTCGAAGCGGGGCTCTTCTATCATCGCTTTCAAGAGGCGCGGCGCGGGAACGCGGCGGCCGACGAGGCGCCCTCGCCCGAAGCCGAGGCGACCCGGCGCTTCCTCGCGGCACGCGGCAAGATCGTGTGCGAATACGAGGCAGCGGAACTCCTCCATCGCTATGGCATCGGGACCGCACCGGCGCGGCTTGCGCGTTCGGCCGACGACGCCGTGTCGGCCGCGGCCGCGCTGGGCTGGCCGGTGGCGCTCAAAGTGCAGTCGCCGCAAATCCCGCACAAGACCGAGGCCGGGGGCGTCTCCCTCAACCTTGGCGACGAGGCATCGCTGCGCGCGGCCTATGCGCGCATCGTCGCGGCGGCAAGCGGCATCGCGGACGCGGAAATCCGCGGCGTGCTGGTGCAAAAGATGGCCGCGCCCGGCATCGAGATGATCGCCGGCATCATTTCCGATGCGGATTTCGGGCCGATGGTGATGTGCGGCGCCGGCGGGCTCTATGCCGAGCTGACGCGCGACGTTGCGTTCGCGCCGGCGCCGCTGTCATCGGCGCAAGCCGGTGCGATGATCGCCAAGGTCAAGGCCGCCACGCTTCTCGACGGCGTGCGCGGGGCAGCGCCCGCCGACCGCGCGGCCTTCGCCGATCTTCTGGTACGGCTGTCGCGCCTTGCCTGGGACGCGCGGGACAGGATTGCCGAGATCGACCTCAACCCGGTGATCGTCCACCACAAGGGTCTCGCCATCGTCGATGCCCTGATCGTGCAGAAGGAAGGGACCAAATGAGCACGGACGAGCTGGTCTTCGAGATCACCGATTCCATCGCGACGATCCGGCTCAACCGGCCCGAGCGCTTGAACGCCTTCACCGGCGAGATGCTCGATGCGTGGGGCGACGCGATCGAGACCTGCAAACGCGAGGATCGCGTGCGCGCCGTCGTGCTGACCGGGACGGGACGCGGCTTTTGCAGCGGCGGCGACGTGCGCGCGATGGGCGAGCGCCATCGCGACGGCGAGACCGCGTATCAGCGCAAGAAATCCGTGTTCGAGCGCATCCACCGCATTCCGCGGCTTCTCGAGGATTTCGACAAGCCGTATATCGTCGCCATCAACGGCATCGCGACGGGCGCCGGGCTCGACATGGCGCTGATGGGCGACATCCGCTTTGCGGCGGCGAGCGCGCGCATGGCGGAATCCTATATCCGCGTGGGGCTCATCGCGGGCGATGGCGGGACCTGGTACCTGCCGCGGCTCGTGGGCGTGCCGAAAGCGTTGGAGCTGCTTTGGACCGGCGACTTCTTCGACGCCGCCGAGGCCGAGCGGATCGGCCTCGTCAACAAGGTGCTGCCGGACGACCAGCTTTTGGACCACACGATGGCGTTCGCGAAAAAGCTCGCGGCGCAGCCGGCGCTCACCCTGCGCATGATGAAGCGCGCCGTCTATCAAGGGCTGCGCATGGATTTGCGCGGCGCGCTCGACATGGTCTCCTCGCATCTGGGCGTGATCAGCACGACCAACGACCACCGCGAGGCGGTCGCCGCCTTCAACGAAAAGCGCGCGCCGAAATTCACCGATTCCTGAAGTATTCCCTCTCCGCTTTTTCCGAGCGGCTGTCCCTCATTCCGTCACCCGCGGGCTTGACCCGCGGGTCCATGGATTGCCGGGTCAAGCCCGGCAATGACGAATAAGGATGAACCCGCTCTAGGCTACCGCGGTCCCTGCGCCAGGAAATGGCGGGCGATCTCGCTGCCGGTGGTGCGCCAGACGCCGTCGTGGCGGCAGATATAAGCAAGCGCGGCGTCGAGCGCGCCGATACGATGCGGCACGCCGGTGAGGTAGGGGTGGAGCGCGATCGCCATGACGCGGCCCGATTCGGCACCTTCGGCATAGAGCGTGTCGAACTGGCGGCAGATCATGTCCTGGAACTCGGGCGCCGTCATGTTCATGCGCTCGAAGGCCGGCTTGTCGTTGATATCGTGGCTATAGGGCACCGAGACGAGGCGCCGCCCGGCTTCGAGCGACATGAGATAGGGCTGATCGTCATTGACCCAGTCGCAGACATACTCGATGCCGTTCTCGGCGAGGAGATCGAGCGTCGCCCAGGTCTCCTGAAGGCCCGAGCCGAGCCATCCGACGGGCCGCGTGCCGGTCGCGCGCGCGATTTCGTTGCAGGCATTGCGGATGATGCGCGGCTCCTCCTCCGGCACGTCGTTGAGGCGCCGCGTGTTGGTCTCGTTATGGCCCATCCATTCCCAGCCCCGCTTCTGCCCTTCTTCGATGATCTCGGGATGGCGGGCGCAGAGATTGCTGTTGAGCGCGACCGTGCCGCGGATGCCATACCGCTCGAGCACGGTCATGAGCCGGAACACGCCGACGCGGTTGCCATAGTCGCGGGTCGACCAGGTCGGCACGTCCGGCACCTTGGCGCCGGAACCGCCGGCCACGACAGGCACTTTCTCATCGAGCGCGAAGAACTCGATGTTGGGGATGATCCACAAGGCGACGCGCGCGTCTCCGGGCCAGGAAAGACGCGGGCGCCGGATGATCGGCGAATAGGGAAACGGCCCGTAGGTGCTGGGTTTCATGGTCCGATCAGGGGTTGGATGCCTGCTTTTCCGTTGGCTGTCCGAACTTCGAATCGAGATAGGTCAGGACGGTCTTCTGCTGATCGGCGTTCAACTGCGCGCCGAGGAATGTCATCCGCGCCAGCACCGCTTTCCATCCCGCCTGCGAGCGCGGCACGGCGGTGACGCGGTCGAGCCCATGGCAAAGGACGCAGTTGTTCTCGACCAGGTCCTTGCCCTGGCCGTCGGGGAGCGTCACTTGCTTCGCCGGCGGCGGCACGTTGATGCCGGGACCGAAATTGGTGGCGAGATAATTCACCACCGTATCGATGTCGCCGGGCCCGACCTGCGCGCCGCGCAGGATCATGTCATAGACCTGGTGGCGCCAGGCGTCGGCGTCTTCGCGGATCGCCGTGATCGCGGTCGGCGCGTGGCACTGGGTACAGGCGACGGCGACGATGTCGCGCCCGTCGCCCGGCGGGAACGGCGATTGCTGCTG
>DATJLY010000303.1:0-14548 GCA_035509095.1 Allostellaceae bacterium
CCAGATTCATGACCCCGTCGGTCAGATAGACCGCGGTGTTCTTGACCTCGAAGGCGCGCTTCATGTCGAAGGCCTTCTCGTAGAATTCGGTGGCCTTCTCGAGATCGCGGACAACCACCGCGACGTGACGCAGCTTCGCCATGGAACACTCCTTTCGCGCCTTTGAGCCTGCCCCATGCTAGAGCAGGCTCAAAGGCCGCGCCAGGAGCCTTAGTTCTTCATGTCGCTGCCGGCCATCGCCATCATCGACCGGGTCGGCCGGGCGTCGCCTTCGTCGCCCGAAGGCTGCGCCTGGATATCGCCCGAGATCTGCCCGCCCAGCTCGATCTCGAGCTGGCCATAGCGGATCGTGCCGGACACCTTGCCCGTCGAGCGGATGAGGAGCCGCTTGCGAATCGTAAGCGTGCCCTCGAACCGGCCGCGGATGTCGGCATCCTCGATCGCCGCGGTGCCCTTCAAGAGCCCGGTCTCGGTCAGCTCGACCTCGCGGCAATTGGTGAGGTTGGCCTCGACATTGCCTTCGACGATGAGCCGTTCGCACGAGGTGATCTCGCCGGTGAGCGAAATCTCGCGCCCGACCATAAGGCGCCGCATCTCGTCACGCTTGGGCGTCGGGATGATCGGCACGCCGTGGCCTTCGCTGCGCCGCCCCGGCGCGTCCGGCGGACGCTGGCTGAGCGGCGTCGGCGCGGTCGGGATCGCGCTGGGGGTCGGGCTTGGGCTCGCGCTTGTGCTTGGCGGTGTTGCCCCGTTCGGCGGCGTCGGCGACGGGCTGGCCGCCGTCAGCGGGCGCGGCGGAGGGGCGCCCATGGGACGGGGCGCACCCGGCTTCGGCAAGCCCAGCCCTTCAGACGTATCGGCCATGACGGTATCTCCTTCGTTCGCATTTTTCCTGCGGCTGAAAATCACGGCGGCACCTACAACAGTCGGTTCCGGGAGCCGGCGTCGGCCATTCGCGCACCCGCTTCATGTGAGCGGAGATTCCCCCGTGCTGCGATCCACCAATACCGACGCGGGTAACCATACCTGTCATCACTCGCCAAAATAAAGCGGATTGTGCGGTTCTGCCGCGCGTCAGGGTGCTTGCCGCTGCGCCTTCGATCCATATACTCCGTTCGCGCTTCTCAAACCGCCCCGGAATGATGGTGATGGCCGCTTCCTCTCTCGATGTAGTCGGCATCGGCAACGCCTTGGTCGATGTTTTGGCCCGGACCGATGATGCTTTCTTGCACGCTCAGGGACTGGTGAAGGGCACGATGGCCCTGATCGACTCGGCCCGCGCCGAATCGCTCTACGCGCTGATGGGATCGGGAATCGAGATGTCGGGCGGCTCTGCCGCGAACACGATCGCGGGCCTCGCGTCATTGGGCGGGCGCGGCGCTTATATCGGCAAGGTGCAGAACGATCAGCTCGGTGCCGTCTTCGCGCATGATCTGCGCGCGATCGGGGTGCGGTTCGACACGCCCGCCTCGACCGAGGGGCCCGCGACCGCGCGCTGCCTCGTCCTGGTGACGAGCGACGCGCAGCGGACCATGAACACCTATCTCGGCGCGTGCGTCGAGCTGGGGCCCGGCGATATCGATCAGCGACTCGTGGCCTCGGCCGCGGTGACCTATCTCGAGGGCTATCTGTTCGATCCGCCGCAGGCCATGGCCGCGTTCCGCCGCGCCGCGGAATTCGCGCATGGCGCCGAACGCAAGGTCAGTTTGACGTTGTCCGATCCATTCTGTGTCGAGCGCCATCGCGCCGATTTCCGCGACTTCGTGCACAACCATGTCGACGTGCTGTTCGCGAACGAGATCGAGATCTGCTCGCTGTTCGAGACCAAGGATTTCGATGCGGCCGCGCGCGCCGTGCGCGGCGAATGCGAGATCGCGGTGCTGACGCGGAGTGCCAAAGGGTCGGTCGTGGTGACGCGGCAAGACACGGTGGCGGTTCCCGCGGCGCCGGTCGCCGAGGTGGTCGACACGACCGGGGCCGGCGATCTCTATGCGAGCGGGTTCCTCTATGGCCTGACGCATGGGCGCGACCTCGACGCCTGTGCCCGGCTCGGCAGCCTGTGCGCGGCCGAGATCATCAGCCATATCGGCGCGCGGCCCGAGAGCCCGCTCAAGGACCTCGCCGCCAAGGCCGGCCTCATCTGAGCGGCTGAGCTTGGCGCGGCGGCCGGTCGTTCCTATTTAAGCGGGGTCCCAGCCGCTTTCCTCGCATGAACATCCGCAACATCGCCATCATCGCGCACGTCGATCACGGCAAGACGACGCTCGTCGATCAGCTCTTGCGCCAGAGCGGGTCGTTCCGCGCCAACCAGCAGGTGATGGAACGCGCGCTCGATTCGAACGAGCTCGAGCGCGAGCGTGGCATCACCATCCTGGCGAAATGCACGTCGGTCGAATGGCGCGGCATGCGCATCAACATCGTGGACACGCCCGGCCATGCCGATTTCGGCGGCGAGGTCGAGCGCATCCTCAGCATGGTCGATGGCGTGCTGGTGCTGGTCGATGCCGCCGAAGGGCCGATGCCGCAGACGAAGTTCGTGACCTCCAAGGCGCTGCGCCAAGGGCTGCGGCCGATCGTGGTCGTCAACAAGGTGGATCGCGGCGACGCGCGCCCGCATGAGGTCCATAGCGAGGTTTTCGACCTGTTCGCGGCGCTCGACGCCGACGAGGCGCAGCTCGACTTCCCGACGCTCTATGCGTCGGGCCGCGCCGGATGGGCCGTCGCCGATCTCGACGCGCCGCGAACCGATCTGTCCGCGCTCTTCGACCTCATCGTCGCGCATGTGCCGCCGCCCAAGGCCCAACCCGACCTGCCGTTTGCGATGCTCGCGACCACGCTCGAATACGATCCCTATCTGGGCCGGGTCCTGACCGGACTCATCTCACAAGGGTCGGCGCGCATCAACATGGAGGTGAAGTCGCTTGCGCGCGACGGCCGCAAGATCGAGGAGGCGCGGCTGACCAAGCTGTTGGCCTTCCGCGGGCTCGAGCGGCGGCCGATCGTCGAGGCGGAAGCGGGCGACATCATCGCGATCGCCGGGCTCGAATCGACCACCGTCGCCGACACGATCTGCGCGCCCGAGCAGGTCGAAGCGCTACCCTCGATCCCGGTCGATCCGCCGACCTTGGCCATGACTTTTTCCGTGAATGACAGCCCGCTCGCCGGCCGCGAGGGGAGCAAGGTCACTTCGCGCATGATCGTCGCGCGCTTGAAGCGCGAGGCCGAGGGCAATGTCGCGATCCGCATCAACGAGACCGAGGAGCGCGACTCGGTCGAAGTGGCCGGGCGCGGCGAGCTTCAGCTTGGCGTGCTGATCGAGACGATGCGGCGCGAAGGCTATGAAGTGGCGATCTCGCGCCCGCGCGTCCTCTATCAATATGATCACGGTCGTCGCCTCGAGCCGATCGAAGAGGTGCAGATCGATCTCGACGAGGGCTATGCCGGCGTGGTGATCGACAAGCTCGCGCTGCGCAAGGCCGAGCTCAAGGAGATGCGTCCCTCGGGCGGGGGCAAGGAGCGCCTGGTGTTCCACGCGCCGACGCGCGGCCTCATCGGCTATCAGGGCGAGTTCCTGACCGACACGCGCGGGACCGGGATCATGAGCCGGATTTTCCACGGCTACGAGCCGTGGAAAGGACCGATCGAGGGCCGCCGCAACGGCGTGCTCGTGTCGAACGCCGATGGCGCCGCGGTGGCTTATGCCCTTTGGAACCTCGAGGAGCGCGGGCCGATGTTCATCACGCCCGGCACGCCGGTCTATGAGGGCATGATCATCGGTGCCCACACGCGCGGCAGCGATCTCATCGTCAACCCGATCAAGGGCAAGCAGCTCACCAATATCCGCACCACGTCGAAAGACGAGGCGGTGCGCTTGACGCCGCCGATCCTCATGACCTTGGAACAGGCGATCGCCTATATCGACGATGACGAGCTCGTCGAGGTGACGCCGAAATCGGTCCGGATGCGCAAGCGCCACCTCGATCCGCACGAACGCAAGCGGGCCAGTCGCGCGGCCGATGCGGAGGCGGGCTGAACCTCGCCCCAGCACGACAACCGCGTTGGCGTTGACGGTCGCAGAGACGGCGACTAAGAAGCGGCCGGCATGGCGGGCCCCGGTAGCTCAGTGGTAGAGCAATCGCTTCGTAAGCGATAGGCCGTTGGTTCAAATCCGACTCGGGGCACCAGCCACGTTTTTGCCCTAATCGACCTCAATTTGCTTCATCCCGCCGTCATCGATGGCGGGTAGGCTTGGGCACGGCAATCGCGTGCCGCCTCGGCTGGCACGTCCTTTGCACCGTTACCATCTAGGGGGGTGGGGTCCACGGCGGCCATTGCGGCCGCAAAGGTCGAGGTTTTGGAGAAATGACAACTGGTTATAACAGCTTCAGAGCCCGTGCGGAGCGGTTCTGCTCCCGGCTCAATGAGGGTTTGACCGCCGTCGCGGTCGTGTTGGCCATGCTTGTCTTCATCGTTGGCACTTATAGGACACTTGAAACGCTCCAGCTTTCGGCTCAGCCTGATTGGCAATTCGGTGCGGATCCGTCGCACCCGTCTTAACGGATCGCAAACGATGACCAAGCATGCCCACAAATTTGTCAGGTCCCTCGCGGCCTGCACAAATTTTCGCTGGTCTAGCGTCGTGCTTGCCAGCGCTCTTTCGGTTGCTGCGTCAGTTGCAAACGCAACTCCGCCCGAAGATGCCGATCCCGGGCTTGCGCCCTGGTTCCAAAGCCTGCGCGCGCCCAACGGAAGCTCGTGCTGCTCGATCGCCGATTGCCGGATGACCGATTACCGGACCACCGGGTTCGGCTATGAGGCCCTGATCGACGGGCGCTGGCTCGCGGTGCCGCCCGAGCGCGTGCTCGACCATATCGCCAATCCGACGGGACGAGCGGTCGTTTGCTACGCCCCGGCGCTTGGCATTCTTTGCTTTGTCCGCCCGGACGAGACCTGATCCGCCTTTCGATGCCGCCGCCGGCTCCCTAGATTAGGGGGATGACGACCGAGTCCGAAGCCGGATCGGCGACGCCGTTTGCGTGGTCGGCCACGTACCGCAGCCACGGCAAGCCGATCAAAGGCGACGATATCGTGCGCTGGCTTCTGATCGAAGGCCATCGCGCGAGCGCGTGCGCCGAGCTTCTCGACGGGCTTGCCTGGCGATTGAATGGCGTGGGCGTGCCGGTCTGGCGCGCCACGTTGTCGGTTGGCACGCTTCATCCGCAGCATTTGGGCTTCACGGTGCGCTGGTGGCGCGATCGCGACCGGGTTGAAGAGATCGACATAAAGCACGGCGTCAGCATCACGGCCGACTATCTCGACAGTCCGATGCGGCCGGCGATGGAGCACGGGATCCAGGTCCGCTATCGGCTCGAGCAGGACGCGATCGAGCAATTCCCTCTGCTCGAGGAGCTGCGCCAGAGCGGCGCCACCGACTATCTCGCGTGTCCGCTCACCTTCCTCAACGCGCGTCATCACACCGCGACTTTCGCGACCGACCGGCCCGGGGGATGGAGCGACGCCGATATCGCCGCGATCGAGCAGATCTTGCCGGCGCTCGGCGTCGTCGTCGAAGCAAAAGCGATGCGGCAGCTCATGGCGAACGTGCTGGACACCTATCTTGGCCGCACGATCGGGCGCCACATCCTGCGGGGCGAGGTGCAGCGGCGTCAGGGTGAACAGATCCGCGCGGCCTTGCTCGCGACCGACCTGCGCGGCTTCACCACGCTGTCGGACCGCCTTCCCGCGGACGAGCTGATTGCGCTCCTCGACGACTATTTCGATGCCGTGACGTCGCCCATCCAGTCGCGCGGCGGCGAGGTTCTGAAATTCGTCGGCGACGGATTGCTCGCGATCTTCCCGACGCGAGAGGGCGACGAAGACCGGGCCGTCAGCCACGCGCTCGCCGCCGCCGAAGAGGCGTTGGCGCTCATCGATGCGGTGAGCGAGCGGCGGCGAAACGAGGGCCAGACAATGTTCCGGATCGGCATCGGCCTCCATGTCGGAACCGTCTTCTATGGCAATGTCGGCGCCGTGGACCGGCTCGACTTCACCGCGATCGGCCCCGCCGTCAATCTCGTCTGCCGGCTCGAGACGCTGACCAAGCGGCTCGACCGGCAGCTCGTCGTCTCGCGCGATGCGGCGCTTCTCGCCGGGCGGCCCTTGGTGGGGCTTGGCACCCATCCGGTGCGCGGTCTCGCCGAGCCCGAGGACGTGTTCGGGCTACCGACGACGGAGGAGCGGTGATAGAACGCCCCTGACCCATGAGGGAGGGGACATGGCGCGCGGCAGACTCACTCGCAAGAAGGCGGCACCGCGGCGGCGCGTCCCGTCGACCTTGAAGCCGCTCATCGATGATCTGGTCGCGGCGAACCGCATCCTCTTCAACGAGGGCGTGCTCGACGGGTTCGGTCATGTCAGTTTTCGCGACCCCAACGATCCGGGCCGTTTCTACATGTCGCGCGCGCTGGCCCCTGGCCGGGTCACGGCGGCGGACATCCTTGCCTATGGCCTGGACGGCGAGCCGACCGAGGCGCGCCGCGACGAGGTCTATTCCTATTCCGAGCGCTTCATCCATTCCGAAGCCTATCGCGCGCGGCCCGACGTGATGGCGGTGGTGCATAGCCACTCGCCGACCGTGATCCCGTTCAGCGTGACGCAAGTGAAGCTGCAGCCGATCCGCGCGTCCTTTTTCTATCCCGACGTGCCCGTGTTCGAGATCCGCGAGGCCGGCGGGTGGACCAATCTCCAGGTCACGAACCAGAAGCTCGGCAAGGCGTTGGCGGACCGGCTGGGCCAGAACTCGGTCGCGTTGATGCGTGGGCACGGCAATATCGTGGTGGCGCCCGATCTGCACCTCGTCGTCTATCGCGCCATCTATACCGAGATGGGCGCGCGCCTTTTGTTGCAGGCGAGAATGCTGGGCGGGCCCATCACTTTCCTCGCGCCCGAAGAGGCCGCCGAGATCGAGCGCATGAACGCCGCCACCCGGGGCGGATCCGAGCATGGGCATGACCGCACCTGGGGCATGTGGAAAGAGGCGGCGATGGGGAAAGGGCGGCGGTAATCCGGTTACGGCGCGGCGAAGCCGGGGATTTGCAAGGCGCGTCGGTCGAAGGTCACGGTATAGGCGCAGCCGGCTTTGGCTCCCAGCGCGGCGATAAGCGCATCGGCAAACGAGCCGAGCCCGGACTTAAGCACGGTCAAAGCGAAAAACACCTCCTGTTCGTTCTCGATCATCAACGTGTCGATCGCCAGCATCCGTTCGATGGCGCCGGCAATTTCGCCGACTGAGAAACGATAGGTGCGTTCCAACACCCAGACGATTTCGGCCAACGCAACGACGCTGACAAAACCCGGCTCGTCCTCGGTGAGCCGTGTCGTCAGAAAGGACGTCGCCCGCGGCGATTGAACGGGATCGTCCTGGATCAGATGTCGAAGCAGGACATTGCCATCAAGTCCGATCATCGCCGCCGGCGGGGCATCGCGGCGTCAATCGCCCCGGCCGCGATCGCGTCGTCCATTTCCTCGATCGTCGGAGCCCGCTTCAGCCGCGACTTCAGGATGCCGCGTAATGCCGAGACCGGAAGCTTCGGCAATATTACCACGGTGCCGTCGGGATGGATGAAGAACTTCACGCGGTCCCCCGGCTTCAGATGGAGATGGTCCCGTATCTCTTTCGGGATCGTCGCCTGGCCCTTGCTCGTGATCGCGGATTCCATGCTGGTGTCATTACATTTCGAAAAAAGTAATACCGCGGCCTCACCCGCACGTCAAGCCCACGACGGCGGCTCACCTGTCCGCGGCGCCGTCCATCAGCCAGCCGAATTTTTCCCGCGCCTTGCGCGCCACGTCGGCCGAGGGGGCGTTGGTGGGCGGAAACGCGTCGCGCCAGGCCCATGGCTTGCAGGCATCGATGATCGCCACGGAATGGGTCATGTCGCGGCGCGCGCGCTTTTCCGGGGAAAGCCGCGGGTCGGCCGGCGAGTCCCAGGAATTGGTGATGAACTGGATCGATTCCTTGGGATCGGTGCGCGTCAGCATCGCCCATAGCAGATGGTCGAGCTGCGTCACGTCGACATCGTCGTCCACCACGACGATATATTTCGACGCATAGGCCGAAGCGCCGCATTGCGCGGCGACATGCCCCACCTGGGTCGCGTGACCGGGATAACGCTGGCGGATCGAGATGCCGTGAAGCATGCGCGCGCCGCCGATCTCGTGGCACCACACCTGCTGCACGTCGGGCACGCCGGCATTGGCGATGTTCTGCATGATGGTGGCCGAGCGCAGCACGCCGCGATAGCGCGCCATCTCGTCCGGACCGGCCCCCATCGGCGGCACGCCCAGAAGGATCGGGTCGTTGCGGTGATAGATCGCTTTGATGTCGAGCACCGGTGCCATCGTCGCACCGCCGGCATAATGCCCGGTCCACTCGCCGAACGGCCCTTCCATGTGGCGCGCCGTCGCGTTCACATAGCCTTCGAGCACGATCTCCGCATTGGCCGGGAACGGCAGGCCGGTCACCTTGCCGCGCACCATCTTCACCGGCCGGCCGCGCATGCCGCCGACGATGTCGAGCTCGAACACGCCGTAAGGCGCCTCCATGCCGCCATAGAAGAAGGCGAGCGGATCGCCGCCCAGCACCATCACGAGCGGCATCGCCTCGCCCTTGGCGAAATATTTCTCGCGGTGGATGAAGCCGTGATGGCCCGCCGCCATGATGATGCCGACGGTCTTCTTGTCGTGCACCTGCGCACGATAGGCGCCGGCATTGAGCCAGTTCTCTTCGGGGTCGCGCGTGATCGAATAGGTCCCGGTGCCGATATAGCGGCCGCCATCCTTCTCGTGCCAGATGGGCGCGGGGAATTTCTCGACGTCGATGTCATCGCCCGTCATCACGTTCTCGAGCACCGGCCCGTCCGCGACGATTTCGTGCGGGATGAGGCGCGGTTCCTTCAGATAGGCATCGCGATAAGCCTGGCTCAGCTCCCATTTCGAGAGATGGTCGGGAAATCCCAAGGTCATGTTGCGACGTTTGCCGGCGAACACGTTGAGCAGCAGGCGGAACCCCTTGGGACACCCGGCCACGTCCTCGAACACGACGCAAGGGCCGTTCTCGTGCCGCAGCACGGCCTCGGCCGCGAGCCCGATATCCTCCTGCCAGGATGCGCCCGGCACCGTGCGCACCTCGCCCAGCCGCTCGGCATAGGCGAGCCACTCGCGCAGATCGTCATAGGCGATGTTCCCTGCGATATTGCTGCCGCCGGTCATTGGCCGCTCCTCCTCGTCGTCGCTCGCGCGGATAATGATACACGAAGGACGGCGGGCAGGAGACGTGCCCCGCCCCCGTCACGGCTTGCTGTCGCCGGGGCCCGCGCGGGCCATGAGCGATCGCGGAGCGCTCAACGTGGTGAGCTTGGCTACATCCGCCTTTTTTGTCCCGTTGTTGCACAGCGCGTAAAGGATCACCGGCGGCGTCACTTGATCGTTGCGGAAGACCGGTTTCCAGCAATCGGCATTGCGTTCCGCAGCCTGCTGCACTTGCGCGACATGAGCCCACGCGCCAGACGACGGGTCGGTCTGCAATAGCACCAGCGGTATCGCATAGGCATCGATCGCGCCGATCACTTCGGCCACGTTATCAAAGCGCGGCACATATTCTGAATTGTTGTATCCGCCGCCGCCCAGCAGGCGTGAGCCGCGCACCACATAGAGGCTGGGGCGGTGGCGATCGGCCATGGCGAGCTCGGCGATGGCGGCGTCCTCACCCGCGTCACCAGCGGCGACCAGTATAGACGGGTTTGCGCCGATACGCGCATGCCAGACGGCCCGCGCGGCCTCGACGTAGCCCAGATGCTGCTGCGGCTCGGCGCTGAGGGCACCCGGGACGAGCGAGATCGCGAGCACGCCGAACACGGCCGGCGCAGCCCATGCCGATCCGATCCAGCGCAGGCGGCCGATCGCCGCGACACCATAGGAAGTGAGTATGAGCAGCGGCGGCAGTAGCGGCGCGAGATAACGGTCTTGCAGCGCCGCCGGCACCACCAACTGAAAAACCCAGGCCGCCGCCGCGAGCGCCGCGACGCAGATCAAGCCGGCATCGGCTCTACCGTGACGGCGCGCGGCCACAGCCGCGATCCCGCCGCCGATACCGGCCAATAGCAGTGGCAGACCCTCGGCGTGCTCGAGATAGCCGAAATTGCCGGCGGTCGCGGTGAGAAAATAGGCGATCCCCCAATGATAGCGAAACCCCTCGGCGACGAGGGGATATGTCACGACGTACCAAGGCAGGACTGCCACGGCGACGATCGGCACTGGCAGCCAAAAGGACCACTTGGCCAGCAAGTCCCAGCGCCATCCGAACAGGACGACGAACGACGGCAACAGAGCGAGCAACCCGCCGTTCCCCTTGATCAGCATTGCGAACGCCGCGGCGACGCCGAAAAGCGCCGCGAAGATCCAGCGCTCGGTCTCGATATACCGGATATAGAACATCGTTGCGCCGAGACACGATGCCGCGATGGGAACGTCCAGCATGACGGAGCTGCTGCCCTCCTGGATGATCGGCGAGATCACGAAACCGATGGCCGCGAACCACGCGCCGGTCCGGCCCGTCCGCGGCGCAGAGACGGCGTAAACGCTAATGCCCGTGAGCGTGGTCATGACGGCCGAAAGCAACAGCACGGCGGTGCGGCCGGTCGAGAACACCAGCATCCAAAGCGCCTCGACTCCGTAGAACGCGGGTCCCCAATGACCGATGCCCACCAACGGGTAGTGAGCGTGGAAATCCTCAAGAAAGGCCACCGGCGATGTCGAGAATCCCGACCGGATATAGTCGTGGATCACCAAAGCGGAGATGTAGTGCGACGTCGCGTCCTCCCCGAACTCGTCGCCATAGCATCCGGACACGTGCTGCCAATAAAGGACGATGAGGAACAGCACCACTGCGGGCGGCGCGAGCCCGCTCGTGCGTCGCAGGGTGGGTCGAAATGCTGAAAATGCGTCGGTCACGTCGACATTCTCTCTGAATTATCCCATCCGCCGCTACCACATCGGCGGGCACGAGGGAGTTATGACCGGAGGGTTGCTGGCTTCCGTCCCCGTTGGGGTTGAATTGGGGCAGACCCAAGTCCGCACCCGCTCCGACACGGCCAATCGCACATTGGCAGGAACGCCGTCGTTCGATATCTTATAGCGGACGAGTGTTGCCAGTGACGTTCCGATGCCGAGAACGGTCAGCAGGACGAGTGCGGCGCGCCAGGAACGGGGGAGCGGCTTGCCGAACGACTCATGGAAGCCGATCGCTGCCAGCGCGCCAATAGCGCCCGAAAAATCGATCGTATACCGCAACGTGAGCCAGGGTACTGCAAACACTGCGGCGATGGTTAAGGATTGCGCGGCGACGAGGCCGCCCGCGAGCAGCCGCTGCTGTGGCCATCCCGGCGCGATCGCTAACAAACCCCAAAACGCCAAGAGCAGCGGAACGGGACACGCCAGCAGCATCGGGATGCGGGGTCCTTCTATAACATCGTAATGCTCCCGTTCGAAGCCGACGAACGGCGCCTGGACTGGTAACCCGGTCAAGTAGTAAAGCGCCGCAAACGGGACGCGCGATGCCTGAATGGGACCCACTTTCGATATCACCTCGCGCCGATGCGGGTCGGTCGCGACCGCTATTTGCTTTTCCATGGGTGGAGAAAAGGCGAGCGGATTGCCCCAGCGCCCGGCATTGACGATTGCGGCCATCGCGACAGACACGGCGCAGACGGTGGCTGCCATCGCGGCCCACCGAAACCCGCCCATACCGGGCGCGTACGATTTTCGCGCGGCCACGAAGAGAAAGAGCGCCATTGCCGCGAGCAGCGATATCCCCTCCGGGGTGCGCGTGAGCAGCGCCAGCCCGGCAACGATGGCAAGCGCGACCAGCGTGCGGCCCTCCGGCCATTGCTGGGCGGCGTAATTCTTGAGCGCCAGCAGATTGAACGCGGCAGCCAGTGCCGCGGCCCAAAATTCCGGTTCGTTATAAACCCACGCCGATGCCAGCGCATAAATCTGCGCGCCGCTCGCGACGAGCGTCACTTTCCAGAGCGTGGGCAATGACGGGCGACCGGCTGCAACGGGCCTTCCTTCGGCCAGGCGAGCCGCCAGACGCAGATTGCAATAGACGAACAGCGCCAACGCGGCGATGCACGAGACCCGGGAATAATAGCGATCACCCTGTCCCATTAGGACGAAGGGCATCCGCAGGAGCGCCGGAAAGATGCCAAAATAGCTCGTGACGTGCCCGTTGATCACGAACCCTTCGTATTGGATTATGCCGGGATCTATTGTCCAGTCGAAGTGGACGAGATGCTCGGCCATGTCGTTGAAGACCTGTCCAAACCGCTCGGGCGCGAACATCCGGAAGTCGAAATTGGTCAACAGCGAGGTCGCAATCACGCTATAGAGGAGCGTGAGGGCGGCACAGTTCCAACGACCGAGTCGGTCGGCGGATCGAGGGACGCATTGATCGAGGGTGAGACGTCGTCGCATTATTGCAACTGTACGCGAATCCCAACCATGATCCAACCGCGACGAGCCGGCATTCCATCGGTGGCTACCCGCGCGTTGCGAACAATCGCTTTTTTCGGCAAATCCTGCAAGCCCGCAGCGCTGACGAGTCGCTCACAACCGCCTTGCCGACGCGGGGTGAAATGTGCATCCTACGGCGCTGAACGGCGTCGAGGGCGAGGGGTGAGATGTGATTCGGCCGACGGTTTCGGTTCTCATCCCCTGCTACAACGAAGAGATCACCATCGCGAAAGTCGTCACCGATTTCCGCCGTGCCCTGCCGGATGCGCGCGTCTATGTCTACGACAACAATTCCACAGATGGGACGTGTGCTGCGGCCCGCGCGGCGGGCGCACTCGTCCGCCACGAACGACGTCAAGGCAAGGGCAACGTGGTCCGGCGCATGTTTGCCGATATCAATTCCGACATCTACGTCCTGGTGGACGGTGACGACACCTATGACGCAAGCGCGGCTCCGGGCATGATCGAGCTTCTGCTGGCTGACAGGCTCGATTTCGTCAACGCCAAACGCGTTGAAGATTCCTTGCTTGCCTACCGTGCCGGTCATCGCCTTGGCAATCGCGTGCTGACAGGGTTCATCGCGTTCGCCTTCGGCGCGACCTTCGAGGACATGCTGTCCGGATATATGCTCTTCTCCAGGCGCTTCGTGAAATCGTTTCCGATGCTCGCCAAGGGCTTTGAAATCGAGACGGAGCTCACCGTCCATGCGCTGGAGCTTGCGCTACCGAGCGCCGAGGTGGCGACGAACTACAAGGAGCGTCCCTCCGGCTCGTTCAGCAAGCTCAGCACCTATCGCGACGGTATCCGCATCCTCGTCGCGATCATAACGCTGATCAAGGACGAGCGGCCACTGGCCTTCTTTTCGGTTGCGGCCGCGGTGTTCGCGCTCGCAGCCATCTTCCTCGGGGCGCCCGTGGCCGTCACATATTTCGAGATCGGCTTGGTGCCGCGCCTGCCGACCGCGGTCCTGGCGATGGGGCTGATGATCGTCGCGGTGCTGAGTCTCATGTGCGGGCTCATTCTCGACACGGTGAGCCACGGGCGGCGCGAGATGAAGCGTTTGCACTATCTGGCGCAGCCCTGCATCGACGAGTCATAGCGATAGCCGCTTGATGCCGACGATCGCGCGCGAGGCGTCACGATTTGTCGCGGTCGGCGCAATCTGCTTTGTGATCGATGCGGCGTTGACCCGTCTTGTCGTGAGCCTTGGGGTCAATCCCTACGCCAGCCGGTGCGTCGGCTTCTCCTGTGCGTTGGCGGCGAGTTGGTCGCTCAATCGGACATACACGTTTCGCGGCCGTCGTATCGGGCGCCGCGACGTCGAATTCGCTGCATTCGCGTTGGCGAACATTCCGGGGGCCACGGTGAATCTGGCGACATATGCACTTATCGTCGCCACCACCTGGGCGGGCCCCGTGGCTGCGGTCGCGGCCGGTTCAATGGCGGGCATGGTGTCGAACTTCGCCTTCGCGCGCTTCGTCGTGTTCGGCCCGCCACCGTCGCTGCCGCGCTGAGCGAGCCCGCGACGAGATTTGTGATTGGGTGTTTCGTGGGTATCGTCTTGGCATCTGGGGGCCGTCAATCATGCGTTTGAGAAAATGTAACGCGGCGTTGTTGTCCCTTGCGCTCGCGTTTCTTGCCGCGCCCGCGGCGGCCGAGCCCATCAAGATCGGCGTCGTCGGGGTGACCGCCTTCGCGCCGGTCTATGTGGCGCAAGAGCGCGGCTATTTCGCTGCCGAGGGCGTACCGGCAGAGCTGGTGTATTTCGACGCCGCGGCGCCGGTCGCGGTCGCCACCGTGTCGGGCGCGCTCGATTTCGGCGTCTCCGCGGTGACCGCCGCCTTCTACAACCTCGCCGGCCAGGGCGAGCTGAAGATCATCGCCGGCGCGGCGCATGAATCGCCCGGCTTCCACATCCAGGCGATCATGGCCTCGAAAGCCGCTTATGCCGGTGGCTTGAAATCGATCCAGGACGCGC
>DATJLY010000304.1:0-11318 GCA_035509095.1 Allostellaceae bacterium
CGTTCCATCGCGGCCAGCGCCTCTCCCGAACTGTAGCCAGGCCTGGCGGCGCCGTTGATGATGGCCGCGCGGAACTCATTGTAGCGTACGAGCGCTTGCGGTCCCTGAACCATCTTCGCCTGCGCCAGGGCGCGGATCGGAACCATGGCGCCCTGAGCGTTGCGGACATAGACGCGGTAGATGTCGTCCACGCTCGTACGCATCGCCGCCTCGGCCTGGACATTGACCTGCCAGGTGCGGCCGAACAGGTTGAAGTCGTTGACATAGAAGCTGCCGAGCGCCGCCTGCAGCGCGTTGAAGATGTCGACGAGCTTCACGCCCAGCACTTCGGCCTTCTCGCGGTCGATATCGAGATAGATCTGGGGCGTGTCGGCGGCATAGGTGCTGAACACGCCGGCGAGCTCGGGCTGTTGATTGGCCGCGAGAAGGAGCGCGCGCATCACGGCCGCGAGATCGGCCGGCGATTGGCCCTGCAACGCTTCAAGCACGTACTGAAAACCGCCGGTGCTGCCCAGGCCCAGGATAGGCGGAAGATTGAAGGGGAAGGCGATTGCCCCCTCGATCGCCCCCATCTTCGGGCGAAGCTGGGCCAGGATGGCGCTGGCGCTCTCGCGCGGGTCGGTCCGCTGTTCATAAGGTTTCAGCCGAATGACAAAGAAGGCCTGGTTCGATGATGCGATGTAGTCGATGAAATTCAGCCCCACGACCGACAACACGCCCTCGACGCCGGGAATCGGCTTGATGATGTTTTCGACCTGCTTGACGACCTCGGCGGTGCGGTTGATCGAGGCGCCTTCGGGAAGCCGCAAGGCGGCAAAGAGGGCGCCTTGATCCTCTTCCGGCAGGAAGCTTTGCGGCGTCTTGAGGAACATGCCGGCAGAGCCCAGCAATACGGCCCCCACCACGACCACGCCGACGATCGCCACGCGCACGAGGCGCCGCACCACCGCCACGTAACCATCGCGCGCGCTGTCGATCGCGCCCAGCACATACCGGATCGGGCCGCGGCTGCGCGAGCCGCGCTTCAGAAGCACCGAGCACAAGGCCGGGCTCAGCGTCAGCGCATTGAGCGCCGAGATCAGCATGGAAACGGACACCGCCACCGCGAATTGACGGAACAGCTGACCGCTGATGCCGGGAATGAACGCGACTGGAACGAACACCGACAGCAGGACCAGCGTGATGGCGAGGATGGGACCGGTGATCTCGGCCATCGCCTTCTTGCATGCATCGGGTATCGATAATTCGGGGTTCTCTTCGATCACCCGCTCGACATTCTCGACCACGACGATGGCATCGTCGACGACGATCCCGATCGCCAGGACAAGCGCCAAAAGCGATACGGTATTGGCCGAATATCCGATCGCCAGCATCACCGCGAACGCCCCGATGATCGAAACGGGCACCGCGACCAGTGGGATGATGGTCGATCTGATCTTGCCGAGGAACAGGAACACGACCAGCGCCACCAGGACGACGGCTTCGACAAGGGTCCGGATAACCTCGTCGATGGTGGCATTCACGAATACGGTCGTATCGAAGAACACGTCGTAGGCGAGGTCGTTGGGGAACCGCGTCGCCAGCGTGTTCATGGTCTCGCGCACCCGGCGCGTCACATCGACGGCGTTGGCGCCAGGGCTCTGATAGATGCCGAGCGCGGCCGCCGGCGCGCCATTGAACCGGCTATAGCGGTCCTGGGAGCGGGCGCCCATTTCGACCCGGGCCACGTCGCGCACCCGGACGATCGACCCGTCCGGGTTGGCTCGTACAACGATGTTGGCGAACTCGTCGGGCTTGGTCAGACGGCCTTTCGTCTTGATGGTGAGCTGAAGCTGCTGATCCGGGCCGATCGGCGCCGCCCCGACGCGCCCAAGCGCCGCCTGCACGTTCTGGCCCTGCACTGCGTTGATGATGTCTTGCGGCGTCAGGTTGAACTCGGTCAGGCGGTCCGGGTCGATCCAGACCCGGAGCGAATAGTCGAGCGGCCCGAACAGCGTGACCTGGCCGACCCCCTGAAGGCGCGACAAAGGGTCGATGATGTTGATGGTCGCGTAATTGCTGAGATAGACAGCGTCGTACGTGTTCTTGGGCGAATAGATGTTGATGACCTGGAGCAGCGCCGCGGATTTCTTGCGGATGGTCAGGCCCGTGCGGTTGACCTCGTCCGGCAGCTGCGGCGTCGCAAGGCTCGCGCGGTTCTGCACGTTGACGGTGTTGATGTCGGGATCGGTGCCGAGCGCGAACGTCACGTTGAGCGTATAGCTACCGTCGGCGCCGCTGGTGGATTGGTAATAGATGGCGTTATCGACGCCGTTGATCTGTTCCTCGATCGGTTGCGCGACCGTGCTCTCGATCGTCTCGGCGTCGGCGCCGGGATAGGTGGCGGTCAGCGTGACCTGGGGCGGGACGATGTCGGGAAACTGCGCCACCGGGATGACGTTGACGGCGATGATGCCGGCGAGCGTGATGACGATCGCGATGACAAACGCAAGCCGCGGCCGGTCGATGAAGATATTGGAGAACATGGGGGGATCAGTTCGTCGGAACCGTCGTTGTCGTCACCACCTGGCCTGGGCGCACCTTTTGTATCCCGTAGACCACCACCATGTCGCCTTCCTTGAGGCCACTCGTCACCACGACATCGCGATCCTCCTGGACGCCGGTCGTGATGCGCGTAACGGCGATCTTCCTGTCGCTGCCGACGGTCAGGACGTAGCTTCCGGACTGGTCGATCTGGACCGTCGCTTGCGGTATGAGCAGCGCCCTGGCCGGGGTCGCCGCTTCCACCGTCACCCCGACGATGCCTCCCGCCACCAGGATGCCCTGGGGATTGGGGAACACGGCACGCACCGCGACCGTATCGGTATTGCCGGTGACCTGGATGTCGAGGAAGTCGGTCGTGCCCTTCATGGGGTAATCGCTGCCATCCGGCAAGGTCAGGCTCACAGGAAGATGCCCGCTCTTGTCGGCCAACTCCGCCATACGCCGCTTGTAGTCGAGGATGTCGCGCTCGCTCGCCTGAAAGATCACATAGATCGGATCTTGGCTCACGATCGTGGCGAGCGGCCCTGTGCTCGGGCCGACAAGGTTGCCGACGGTGTAATTGGCAAGCCCGATCCGTCCGTCGATCGGGGCGTGGATGTCGGTATATCCCAAATTGATGTTGGCCTGATCGAGCGCCGCTTGGGCTGCGAGCACGTCGGCCTGGGCGCTCGCCTCGTCGGCCTGGCGCTGATCGACGGTCGATTGCGGGATGTTCTGATTGCGGACCAGTTCCTTGCCGCGCGCGAGTTGCAGGGCGGCGTTGGCCTCGGTCGCTTTCGCCTTCGCGAGATTGGCGGCCGCCTGCTCGACCGCTGCCTTATAGGTATCTTGCTCGATCTCGAAGAGGAGATCGCCCGTTTTGACGATTTGACCCTCCGTGAACTGGCGCTGGCCGATATAGCCCGGGACACGGGCGACGATGTCGACCTTGTTGATCGCGGTGACGCGGCCGACAAAGCCCGCCGTCTCGGTGACCGGCCGGCTGACCACGGGGGTCACGGAGACGGAAGGCGGGGGAGCGGCCGGGGCCTGCGCGAAGGCTCCGCCGTCGCTCGCGATAAGGCACGCCAGGATGAGGGCCGGTCCCGCGGAACGGGAAAATGCGGCCCGGCGCGCGACTGTGAGCCAGAATGCCCCCCACATTGATCCCCGCTGCCTCCAAAGTTTCGCCGATGCGGCGCGTACGGCAAGCGTCGCGAGCATGGCCATTCTACAGATCGGGCACCGGCGGTGCGATGGGGTGAGCGGGCCGGCGGAAAGCCAGGACCGCGAGCGCGCAAGCGGCAAGCCGCGTGCGCTCGTTGTCGGTCCGCGTGGCCACGATCACGGGAACGCGCGCGCCCAGCACGATACCGGCGGCATCGGCGCCCACGAGCACGGACAGTTGGCGCGCCAAAAGGTTCCCGGCCTCGAGGTCCGGCACGACCAGGATATCCGCCTTGCCCGCCACTTCCGATGGGAAGGGCATGTCCTTGGCCGCGCCTTCATTGATCGCCTGGTCGAGCGCCAGGGGCCCGTCGACCTGCGCGCCGGTAATCTGTCCGCGCTCGGCCATCTTGCAGAGCGCGACCGCCTCGACCGAGGACGCAACTTGCGAGGTAATGGTCTCGACCGCCGAAAGCACCGCGACCTTCGGCTGCTTGATGCCCAGCGTGTGAGCAAGATCGACGGCGTTCTGGATGATGTCGCGCTTGTGTTCGAGCGTCGGGCGGAGGTTGACGCCTGCATCCGTGATCATGAGCGGGCGCGGGTGTCCTGGCAAATCGGCCAGGAACACATGGCTCATGCGGCGCCCGGTATGGAGACCGCTTCGCGGCGACACCACTTCGTGAAGGAATTGGTGCAGCCGCAGGCTGCCTTGCATGATGGCTTCGATCTCGCCGCGCCTCGCCATCTCGACGGCGCGGATCGAGGCGTAGTTCTCGTCCGTGGCGACGATCGTATAGCGCGAAATGTCGAGCCCCGCGGATTTCGCGGTCTGCCGGATCTCCGCCGCCGGTCCGATCAAGACGGGTACGATAAGGCCCCGCTGCGCCGCGTCGAGCGCATGGGCGAGCGGTTCGGGTTCGGTCGGATGAACGATGCCCATGCGCACCGGCTCGAGCCCTTCGCAGGCGCGAATGAGCTGCTGGTACCAGACATGCCGGGCAAGATGAATGTCCGGCAATTCGACCGGCTTGCGCCGGATCTTCTCTTGCGGTGCCAGCACCTCGGCCTTGCCGGTGATCACCTCCTGGTCGGTCTGGTTGACGCACCGGCAATCGAAGACGACCCGCCCCTTGTCCACCACCTTCTCGGCGACGGTGATCGTGACCGTGATCGTGTCGCCGACGCCGACCGGACGGCGAAACCGCAGATCCTGGGACAGATAGATCGTGCCCGGCCCGGGAAGGCGCGTTCCAAGCACCGTCGAGATCAGCGCGGCGCCCCACATGCCGTGACCGATGAGGCGATGGAACATGCTTGCCTTGGCATATTCCTCATCGAGATGCGCGGGGTTGATGTCTCCCGACATCACCGCGAAGAGCTCGATATCCTCGATCGTAAGCGTCCGGCTGACGCTTGCCGAATCGCCCACGGCGATCTCGTCGAAGACCTTGTTCTCGATCGTCGTGCTGTCCGTCGCCATCGTCCCACCCGATCCCGAATGCCGCCGTACCGCGACGGAACGTAGGTTTGAGTGCGAGATCGGTCAATGTGCCCCGCCTACGTGACAGATGATAGCTGCCTCTTTAGACTGTTCCCAGCATGGATGATTCCATCGGCCCCGATTTCGTCGCGCGCGCCCGCGCGTTGGCGCCGTCTATCGAAGCTTCTGCGGACGAGATCGAGCGCGGTCGCCGTCTGACCCAATCGATCGTTTCGGCGCTGGTGGAGGGCGGGTTCTACCGCATGCTTCTGCCGCGCAGCTTGGGAGGCGCCGAGCTGACGCCCATGCTCTTCATGCAGGTGCTGGAAGAGATCGCGAAGGCCGATGCGAGCGTGGCCTGGTGCCTCGGACAATGCGGGGTCTGCGCCACTGTTGCGGCCTATCTCGATCCCGACGTGGCCCGGACCATCTTCGGCGCGGCGAGCGGCATCCTCGCGTGGGGGCCGACGACCTCGTCGGCGGCACCGGCACGGATCGTCGACGGCGGCTATCGCGTCACGGGTCGATGGAGCTTTGCGAGCGGCTGCCGCCAGGCGAGCTGGCTCGGCTGCCATGTCCGGCTCGTCGCGGCGGATGGCTCGATGCGGCTGAGGCCCGACGGGTCGCCCGCTGTCCGCACGCTGTTGTTTCCGGCCGAGCGCGCGATCCTCCACGATGTCTGGCACGTGATCGGATTGCGCGGGACCGGAACGGATAGCTATTCGGTCGACGATCTCTTCGTGCCGGCTGGCTATTCGCTGGCGCGCGACGATCATGCCGAATGCCGCGAGACGGGTCCGCTCTATCGGCTCAGCGCCAGCAATATCTTCTCCATGGGATTTGGCGCGGTCGCGTTGGGCGTCGCGCGCGCCATGCTCGATGCGACGATCGATGCCGCCCGCGGCAAGCAGTCCTATGGCATTAAGCACGCGATGCGCGAGGACCATTTCGTGCAATCGCAAATCGGGCGCTGCGAGGGGAGGTTGCGCGCCGCGCGTGCCTATCTCTTCGCCTGCGTTGACGAATTATGGCGCTCCCTTGGCGAGGCGCCCGCGCTGACGGATGAACAGCGGGTGGCGCTTCGCCTCGCCTCGACCTGGACGATCCACCAGGCGGCCGAGGTGGTCGATATCGCCTACCACATGATGGGGGCAACCGCGGTGTTCAGCGCCAATCCGTTCGAGCGCCGGTTCCGTGACATCCATACCATCGCGCAGCAAAGCCAGTCGCGCGACGTGCACTACGAGAGCGTGGGCCAAATCCTGCTCGGCCTTCCGCCCGACGCGACGCTCTTCACGTCCTAGCGCCGCCTAGCGGCTCGGCAACGGGACCACAAAGCGCTTATCGATGAGCCTATCGGTGTCGATGTCTCCGCGCACGACGCCTTCCTCCCGGAACCATTCGATCTGGTGCTCGATATCGTCGACGTCGAGACGCGCGTCGGGATCGACATCGGCAAGCACCGGTTGGCCCAGATATTTCTGCAGGATCGGATAGTCCTGCGCCGCGCCCGGCCCGTCCGTTGGAATGAAGGCGGCCGCATAGTCGCTCGACCCTTTGCGCAGCGCCCGCAGAAAACGCGTGATCATGTCGGCGCGGTCCTCGGCCGTCCGGCGCGACACCCACACGGCGGCCATCTGCCATGGTGTTTCATCGCCAACCCAGGCCAGGATTTTCCCGGCGCCCGCGCCAACGAGCGGCGCCGGTAGGACACCGACATCCGCCTGTCCGCCGGCGACCGCCGACGCGACGTCGGCCGCCGATGATCGCGGCAGGAAATGCATGGTCCTGAGATCGATCCCGTGCTTTTCGCAGGCGATGGCCAAGGCATATTGGAACGGCGAGCCGGTCCCCGCGACGGCGACGCTGTGACCTGGAAGGTCATCGAATGAC
Organism: Allostellaceae bacterium; assembly: GCA_035509095.1. Classification (GTDB taxonomy): domain Bacteria; phylum Pseudomonadota; class Alphaproteobacteria; order ATCC43930; family CGMCC-115725; genus DATJLY01. The sequence continues at coordinate 7,067 of DATJLY010000304.1, forward strand.
CGAAGCCCCTGCGCCTCGGCCTTGCTCGAGACGATGATCGCGAAGCCGCGATGCCCCGGGCCATCATAGGCAAGCCCCGCGACGAGACGGACCGCATCCTGGGTGGCAAGCGTGTAAAGCGCGCCGGTGATGCCGGCGGCGCCGACATCGACGGCGCTCGAAACGGCCGCGACCGCCACCGGGTCCGCCGACTCATATCGGACGAGGTCCGCATCGAGCCCTTCGGCCGCGAAATACCCTTTCTCCTTGGCGATGAAGACCGGTCCATCCTCGGCGCTGTACTCGACGCCGATCTTGATCGGCTCGGCCGCCCGCACGCGATCGCTCGCGACACCCACGACGAGCGCGATGACGGCGACCGTCGCGGTCCGCGCGATCGTCATTTCCGTCGGGCGGCCCGCTTCGCCGGCGCCCGGACGGCGGTGGCGGTGGGGTTGAAATTCGTCTTGTGGCCCCACGTCTTCACATAGTCGCGCTGCAAATCGCTCGGCAGGAACCGCGATTCGGCATTCCGCACGTCGTCGAGCCGCAACAGCATCCTGTGGTCGGGCCGGCCCCAACGGTTTGAATCGGCGCGGACGTTCCACTCCGCCATCGCGCGCGAACCTTTCTCGCGCAGATCGTTCAGGAATTCCCACGACGCCTGCAATCCCGATGTGGCGGCCTGCACCGGAAAGAGCGCGATCCGCACGCCCAACGCCTCGTACTCCGCAATCGATGGCGGCGCGTCGTTGCCGCCCCAGATGGCGAGCACCGGCGCCGGTATCTCCTTGCAGGCCCGCTTCAAATCCTTGCGCGTCTCGACCGAGTTGAGCCACACGAAATCGGCGCCGCCTTGTTCGATATAGGCGACGCAGCGTTCCAGCGCGTCATCGAAGCTGCTGCCTTCCGCGCCAAGAATGTCGCAGCGCGCGCAGATCGAGAATTCCGGGTCGATTTCGTCGCGCGCCGCCACCGCCGCCTGGATCTTGCCCAGCGCCTCGGCCATCGAGATGCAGCGGCGCCCCGCGTTGGTCGCCGATTTCTTCGGCGCTTCCTGGTCCTCGATGTTGAGGCAGGCGACGCCCGACCGCACGATCTCGCGCACTGCGTAATAGACATTCACGGCGTTGCCGAAGCCCGTGTCCGCATCGACCTGGATCGGGATGTCGGCCGCGGCCGCCATGTGGCGCGCGTGATCGACGAGCTCCCTCAGGCCGATGATGCCATTATCCGGCACGCCATAAAGGAACGCCGACAATTGCGAGCCGGCGAGGAAGAACGCGTCGAATCCCGCCTGTTGCGCGAGCCGTGCATAAAGCGGGCTGAACCCGCCCGGCATCACCGTCAATTTCTTGCGCCGCAAGATCTTGCGGAAAAGCGACCGTTTGTGCCTGACGGCGTCGTGACCGTTCATTTTCATTGCTTGGCTCCGGCTGGTTGTTCGTTCTGCGTTCGACCGGCTAAGATGTTATCGCATCGGCACGGTTTGGGCATAGGAGGAGGTGCTCCGTTTATGGCAACTCACGCTGTCGCTGCGGTCGCCCTTGAGCCGCGCCGGACCGAGCTGCGCGAATTCGCGCTGCCTGAGATCGCACCCGATGCGGGCCTGCTGCGGATCGAGGCGACCGGCATCTGCGGCAGCGATTGGGGCATGTATCTGCGCCAGAAGCCGGGTCCCCGCATCCTCGGCCACGAGATGATCGGCACGATCGAGAAGCTCGGGGATGTCGCGCGCGAGCGTTGGGGCGTCACGGAAGGCGACCTGGTGGCGCTTGAGGAATATCTGCCGTGCGGTCACTGCGAATATTGCCGTACGGGCGAATATCGCTCGTGCCTCGAGACCGACACCCGCATCGCCGGCAGCATCCGCTATGGGTCGACCCCGCTGACCGTGGCGCCGTCGCTTTGGGGCGGTTACAGCCAGTATCTCTATATGCATCCCCGCACCGTGGTCCATCGCGTGCCGCCGGGCATCCCGATGCCGGTCGCGGCGATGGCGCTGCCGATCGGCAATGGGTTCCAATGGACCTTTCTCGATGGCGGGTCCGGGCCCGGCAAGACCGTGGTGGTTCAAGGGCCGGGCCAGCAAGGTCTCGGCAACGTGATCGCCGCCAAGGCCTCGGGCGCGAGCCTGATCATCGTCACCGGCCTCGCGCGGGACGAGCGGCGCCTCGCCGTGGCGCGCGAGCTGGGCGCCGATCATGCGGTCGTGGTCGATCGGGAGGATACCGTCGCCGCGGTCACGCGCCTCACTGGCGGGCGCATGGCCGATATCGTCGTCGATACGAGCGGTGGCGGGCCCGAGCTGATGAACCCCTCGGTGGCGCTGCTGCGCAAGCGCGGCGTGCTGCTGGTCGCGGCGCGCAAGGGCCAGGTTCCCGCCTTCGACATGGATCAGGTGGTCAACAAGCAGGTGATCCTGCGCGGCACGCGCGGCCACAGCTTCGAGGCGGTGGAATTGGCGATCGCGACCATGGCGTCGGGGCGGTTCCCTTTGGCGCGGATGTCGAGCCATGTCGTGGGCCTTGGCGAAATCGACCACGCGCTGAAGATGGTGGGCGGCGAATCGGCCGAGCGCTCGATCCATATCACCGTCGATCCGTGGAAGAGTTGACATGCTGAAACCGGAAGAGAACGAACGCCTCGTCCGCGTCGGGCGCGGCACGCCCGCGGGCGAGCTGATGCGCCGCTATTGGCTCCCGGCCGTGCTGGCGTCCGAGTTGCCGGAGCCGGACTGTCCGCCGGTCCGGGTGCGGCTTCTCGCGGAGAATTTGGTGGCGTTCCGCGACACGCAGGGTCGTGTGGGCCTTGTCGACGCGTTCTGTCCGCATCGGCGCGCGCCGCTCTTCTTTGGGCGGAACGAAGAATGCGGGCTGCGCTGCGTCTATCACGGCTGGAAGTTCGATGTCGACGGGACCTGCGTCGACATGCCGTCCGAGCCGCCCGATACGCCGATGAAAAAGGATGTGAGGCTTCTCTCCTATCCGACGGCCGAGCGCGGGGGCGTGGTGTGGGCCTATCTCGGTCCGCGCGCGGCGATGCCGGCGCCGCCCGATTATGAATGGGTCCGCGCGCCTGCGACCCATCGCCATGTCTCGAAGACGTTCGAGGCCTGCAATTATCTTCAGGCGCTCGAAGGCGGGCTCGACACGGCGCACTCCTCCTTCCTGCACAATAACGACCTTGCCAACCGCAACCGGCTCCTGCGGGCGCGCGACGGCGCGCCGCGCCTCGATATCGAGGTGACCGATTACGGCTACACCTATGTCGGCATCCGCAAGAGCGGCGAAGCCGGGAATTACGTGCGCATCTATCACTATGTCATGCCGGCGCAGCAGATGCGCGCCAGCACCCAGGGTCTGACCGGCGGACGGGCGAAGGTGCCGAAACTCGATGGCCATATCTGGGTCCCGATCGATGACGAGCACACGCACGTCTTCAACTGGGCGCTGGCCTATGACGAAGCGGCGCCGCTGACGCCGGACTTCATCGACGAATGGGAGACCTATGCGGGGCGCAGCGAGGACGATCTGATCCCCGGCACGTTCGTGCTGAAGCGCAATGTCGGGAATGATTTCCTGATCGACCGCGAGGTTCAGAAGACCCGCACCTTCACCGGCATCAAGGGTCTCAACACGCAGGACTTTGCGTTGCAGCAGGGCATGGGGCCGATTGTCGACCGGTCACAGGAGATGCTTGGCACCACCGATCGCGCCATTGTCACGATGCGGCGATTGCTGCTCGAGGCGACCCGTGCCGTCGAACGCGGCGAAGCGCCCAAAGGCGTCGATCCGCGGAGCTATCGCGCGGTGCGCCCGAACGACAGCGTCATTCCCGCAACCGCCAATTGGCGCGAGGCGCTCGCCGGCGAGCTCGTAGCCAAATGGTGATGGCGCACCCGCGCCGCTGAATCAGCAAAAATCCGGGAGGAGGGGCGATGATCGGGAAGAACATCCTCGCGCTGTGCGGATCGCTCGTCTGCGCACTTGCGGCGCCGGCGGCATCGGCGCAGGACGCGGCGACTTATACCATGAAGCTTGGGTCGCTCACGGTGAATGACGAAGCGCACGAGTGGCTCAAGATGTTCGTTGCCGGCGTCGAAAGCGGCTCCAAGGGCCGGATCAAGGGTCAAATCTTTCCAAGCGGTCAGCTCGGCAGCGCGGCGCGCGAGATCGAAGGGACGCAGTTCGGCTCCATCCAGGCGATCGTGATGCCGCCGGATTTCTTCGCCGGCATCGACGAGCGGTTCGAGGTCGCGAGCGCCCCCGGC
>DATJLY010000305.1:0-2036 GCA_035509095.1 Allostellaceae bacterium
AGCGCCTTGCCGACGATCTCTTCCGAGCGGCCGAAGCCGTAGACGGGAGCCGTGTCGATAAGGGTGATGCCGCGCGCCACCGCCCGCTCGATCGTGGCGATCGACGCTTTCTCGTCGGTGCCGCCCCACATCCAGCCGCCGATCGCCCAGGTGCCGAGCGCGACGCGCGATAGAGTGAGTTTGGTGCCGTTGATAAGTGCCGTTTCCATGAGTACCTCTTGTCCGAAATTTGTGTTGCTCGCGCGCGGATGCGTCTGCCCCTGTCCTGCCCCAATCCTGTGCATGATGCCGTTGATACGAAGCTGCGGCATGGGTGGCGCTCCTCGTTCGTGCGCTACTGCACGAAAATTGGGCGCGGACGCGGCTTAAATCCTTGAGCGGCTGCTGAAGTCTCCTGAAACGATCTGGTTTCGCAGGCATCACCGCGATCTTTCACGATGAGCAAACAGCCTGTTAACTATTGGCGAGTTTACTTCGGCCGCCTCTTGCCACACCTCACGGCGGGGCCGCGCCGAAAGGTGCGTTCTGACACGTCACTGGTGCATTTCATGCAACGCAAGCGCGCCACGAAAGCCAGTTCCCGTGATTTCGCTCCGGCGCCGTCCTATGGCAGCCTTGGTTTCCTGGCGCGCGCCATCACCGCGCCGTTGCGCCGCGCCGAGCCAAAGCGGCGCCTGTCGCTGGCGCTGCAAGGCGGCGGCTCGTTCGGCGCCTTCACCTGGGGCGTGCTCGACCGCTTGCTCGAGGAGGAGGAGCTCGAGCTCGACACGGTGAGCGGCGCAAGCGCCGGGGCGGTCAATGCCGTCATTCTCGCCAGCGGCCTCGCCGCCGGTGGCCGGGCCGAGGCGCGGCAGCGGCTCGAGCGGTTCTGGATGCGCGTCAGCGATGTCGCGCCGGCGATCCGCTTCGGCCGCGCGGCGAACGACTCGGCCGCGCTCGCCGTCGATCTGCTGACGCGCTTCGTCTCGCCCTATCAGCTCAACCCGCTGAAGCTCGATCCCTTGCGCGATTGTCTCGCCGATCTCGTCGATTTCGAGCGGCTGCGCGCGGACTCGCCGGTGCGGCTCGTCATCGCCGCGACCCGCGTCAAGACCGGGCAGCCGCGCTTCTTCCGGGCCTCGGACATCACGCTGGAGGCGGTGCTCGCCTCGGCCTGCCTGCCGCTGTTGCGGCATGCGGTCGAGATCGAGGGCGAATGGTATTGGGATGGCGGCTACAGCGCCAACCCGCCGCTGCGCCAGCTCGTCCTCGAATCGAGCGCCGACGACATCCTCTTGGTGCAGCTGACGCCGGAGACGCTGGAGCAGCTGCCGTTGCTCTCGCCCGACATCGCGCGGCGCATGAACCAGATCACCTTCAACGGCCCGCTCCACCGCGAGGTCGAGGCGCTCGCCGATCTCCGCGCCATGAGCCGGCGCGACGGGCTGTTCCGCTCGCGCTTCTGCCGCAAGCTGCAGCGCCTCCGCCTGCACCGCATCGCCGCCGAGGACGAGGTCGACGGGCTCGACCGCGCCAGCGCGCTCACCATTGATCGGGCGTTCTTCCTGCGCCTCAAGGAGAGCGGCCGCGCCGCCGCCGATCGCTGGCTCGCCGGGCCGCCGCCGAACGCGGGCTGAGCTCCCTACCCGCGCCGCTGCTGGAAGAAGCCGCGCAACAGGGCACCGGCGCGGCTTTCGTCGATGCCGCCATAGACTTCGGGGCGGTGATGGCAGGTCGGCTGGTGGAAGAAACGCGGGCCATGCTCGACCGCGCCGCCCTTCGCATCGTAGGCGCCGAAATAAAGCCGGCGGATGCGGGCGAAAGAGATCGCCGCGGCGCACATGGCGCAGGGCTCGAGCGTGACATAGAGATCGCAATGGACAAGCCGCGCCGCGCCCTGCGCCTGCGCCGCTTGCCGCAGCACCAGCATCTCGGCATGGGCGGTGGGATCGGCGAGCTCCTCGGTGCGGTTGCCCGACGCCACCAAGACCGCGCCCGTCGCCGCATCGACCAGCACCGCGCCGACCGGCACCTCGCCGCGCTCGGCGGCGCGCTCG
>DATJLY010000306.1:0-2793 GCA_035509095.1 Allostellaceae bacterium
GCGCACGAGTATGGCGGCAGCGAAGCGGCGCTTGGCTCGCTTGAAGACGCAACCCGCGGCTTTCGAATCATCACCAAGACGCCGACGCTCGGTCCGGAACGCATCGATGGCGAGCAGATCGCCGCTCTGGAACGAGCCATCGACACGTCGCGCCGCGCGTTGCGGCGCGACCGCCTCGACGGACTGCTGGTCCATAACGGGCAGGCCCTGTTGCTTCCCGGCGGCGACCGCGTCATTGCGTTGCTTCGACAAGCAAAGGCACAAGGCTTGGTCGCGCATATCGGCGTGTCGCTCTCTGATCCGGCGGCGCTTGCGGCAATCCTGGCGCGGTTTTCGCCCGATCTTGTCCAGTTTCCGCTCAATCTCCTCGATCAGCGCTTTTTGGCGAGCGGACTGATGGCGGATCTCGCGGCTAGAGATGTCGAGATCCATGTCCGCTCGGTATTCCTGCAGGGTCTGCTGCTTGCCGATCTGCAGGAAGTCCCGGCCTCCTTGTCCCATGCACGGCCCGCGCTCGAGACCGCCCGGCGATTTGGCGCAGCGCACGGCCTCACGCCGCTTGGGGCCTGCATCGGCTTTGTTCTCGCGCAGCCCCATGTCAGTCACGCCATCGTCGGCGTGACCGGCGTCGGCGAGCTTGCGGCCATTGTCGCCGCGGCGCGGGCTCTTCCTACCGACCTGCCCGACTTCAAATCCCTGGCTGTCGATGATCCCGACATCATCGCTCCCGCGCGCTGGCGCGTGCCGCCGGTTTCCTGGGGAAACACCGGCATCCTCCGGACCGATTGACGTCACGCCCCCGGCGGACCCGATCCGACGTCGGCATAGAGGTCCGCGTAGCGCTGGGCAATCCCGTCGAGACCATAGCATCGCTCGATCCGCTCTCTCGCTCGCCGACCCAAATCGTGACGGCATTGCGCGGATGCGACGAGCAGGCTCTCGAGTGCCGCAGCCAAGGCTTCGGGCCGCCGCGGCGGCACGATACGGCCGGTATCGCCTATGATCGATGCCGCGTCGCCCACGTCGGTCGCGACGCACGGCACGCCGCTCGCCATCGCCTCGCCCAGGACGTTGGCAAAGCCTTCACCGAATGCAGACGAGAGACAGGACACGTCGAGACCCGGCAACAGGCGCGGCAGATCGCTTCGCTCGCCGAGCATCGTGACATGCGAGGAAAGCCCCATCTCCGCGACCTTCGCGGCCAACGTCTCGGTGCCTCGCCCCACCAGGATCGCGTGCGCGGCAGGCACGCGCTCGCGCAACACGCGGATTGCCGAAAGGAAGTTGCCGTGATCCTTCATCGGGCTGAGGCGAGCGCAGAGGCCAACGACAAGCGCGTCCTCGGGCAGGAGAAGCTCGGCCCGAAGGCGCGCCGCCGCCGCTGCGTCGGGATGCCAGCGATCAAGCTCGAAGCCATTCGGGATTTCGATCCACCGGCGCGGGCGATATCCCAATCGTTCGTGGTGAAGCCGGCCCGCATGGCTGTTGACGATCACGCCGCTCGGGCGGGCGGAAAGAAGCCCGAGGACACGGACGAGCGGCGCCGTCCCATTTTCCTTCGCCGCGGCGAAATCCATGTCGGAGCACCGCACGTTCCATAGCAGATGGTCGGTTCGGCGCAGCACGCTTGCGGCGATGAGGCCCGCGAAGTCGGCGTGGTAGAGCCAGGTCTGGATCACGTCCGGCCGCAAGCGGCGTAAGATGCCGATCAGGCGTGCGATGGGTCTTGGGTCGAGCTTCGATCGCATATCGAGCGACACCACCGGAATTCCCATCGCTTCGAGGTCGGGAGCAAGCGGTCCCCGCTCGATCACGGTGACGATCCGGGTCTCGAACCGCGTGCGATCGAGCGCGCCTACCAGCTTCATCAGCATGGTCTCGGCGCCGGCGCGCCTAAGGCCCGTGATCAGGTGGACGACCCGAATCTTCACTTGCGCCTCATGTCGCGGGAACGCCAAGCTCGTCGAGCAGCGCCCGGTAAAGCGCCCGCGTCTTGACCCCGACCGCGCGATCGGAGAACCGCTCCTCAACGAGCTGGCGGCCGGCAGCGCCGAAGCGGTGCCGCGCGTCGGGATCGCGCGCGAGGCTCTGAAGCGCACTCGCGAAGGCGGCGGAATCGCCCGGCGGCACCAGCAGTGCGTTGACGCCGTGGCAGGCGATCTCGCGCGTTCCCGGCACGTCGGTCGCGACGATCGGACGGCCCATCGCCGCCGCTTCGAGGAGGCTCACGGGAAGGCCTTCGCCACCCCATGAGGCGAGGGCGGCAATATGCGAGCCGGCCCAGACGGCGCGCACGTCTTCGCGGTGACCGAGGCAGCGGACGCCAGGCAATCCGGCCCATTGCCGCAATGTTGCGTCGTCAATCGAAGAAGGATTCTCGGGATCGGGGACGCCCGCGAGGTCGAGGCGCGTATCGAAACCCGCTTGCCTCAGGCGTTGTTGCGCGTCCACCAGCACGGACACGCCCTTGATCGCGATCATCCGGCCGGCATAGGCGACCGCAAGCGGGGGCGTGGGCGGTTCCGGGACCGGCCGGAACCGCTCGATATCGACGCCGGTGCCGGTGAACACGGCAATCCGCGCGGCGGCACGCGGCCGCGATGCGGCAAGGAACTTGCGGTCGTCTTCGTTCTCGACGATGACGCGAGCGTTCCCCCGCAAAAGAATCCACGGCAGCATGATGCGTGCCGACCAAGCCAAAGCGCGCGCCCGCGCGGTGCGCGAGACGGCGAGATAGCCCGTGCCCGTGATGATGCTTACGACGCCCGGCACCCGCGCCGCGAGCGCGGCAAT
>DATJLY010000307.1:0-5757 GCA_035509095.1 Allostellaceae bacterium
GATCGACGACGATGTCGGTCGCCGTGCCCTTGTAGGTGAGCGAGAGGTCGGTGCCGCCTTTCATCTTCGCGACGCCGCTGACATGGGCGTTGGTCATGACGCTGTCCGGGTGCAGGTCATAGGGCATCTGAAGCTCCGGCACGACGGGCGGCAGGAAATGGATTTCGAGGGCGTGCAGCTTGCCGTCCTTGCCGTGCATCGACGTCGACGCGATGTAATCGCCGTCGTGGATGTCGCTGAGCTTCTTGCGCACCAAGGTGCGCACCGGCGCGTTGGGGGCGAGCGTGATGGTCACGGTCTGCCCCTCCCGGGTCTTCACCGTCAGCATTTGGCCCGAGACCTTGACGATCTTGCCGCGCACATTGACCGGCGTGCCTTGCGGCGCTTGCGCGAAGGACGGCGCCATCAGCGCCAACACCATCGCAGCCGCGAGCATGGCTTTGCGCATTGTTCCCTCCCATCATTGAGCCCCACCAAATATTGTCCTACCACGAATTTTCAGGCGACTCCGTCACTTTTGCGTGACGCCGGCCGATTGCTTTCACGGCTTCCGGCCGCTACTAAATCCGCGCATGGATCAGCTCGCCGCCGAGATCGCCAGACGGCGTTCCTTTGCCATCATCTCCCACCCCGACGCCGGCAAGACGACACTCACCGAGAAGCTGCTGCTGTTCGGTGGTGCGATCCAGCTCGCCGGCGAAGTGAAGGCGCGCGGCGAGCGCCGGCGCGTCCGCTCCGACTGGATGGAGGTCGAACGCGAGCGCGGCATCTCGGTGAGCTCGGCGGTGATGACCTTCGAGCATGACGGCATCACGTTCAACCTGCTCGACACGCCGGGGCACCAGGATTTCTCCGAAGACACCTATCGTACCCTCACGGCGGTCGACAGCGCGGTCATGGTCCTCGACGCGGCGAAGGGAATCGAGCCGCAGACCTTGAAGCTGTTCGAGGTGTGCCGCTTGCGGGATGTGCCGATCATCACCTTCATCAACAAGCTCGACCGCGACGGGCGCGAGCCGTTCGACCTGATCGACGAGATCGAGCGGCAATTGGCGCTCGACGTGACGCCGGCAAGCTGGCCCATCGGCATGGGCCGCGATTTCCGCGGCAGCTATGACCTGTTCAACGATTCGCTGCTGCTGTTCGAGCGTGGCGCCGGCGAGCGGCTCGTGGAGCCGGTGCGGGTTCAGGGGCTCGACGATCCGCATCTGCAAGAGCTGTTGCCCGAAGACGCGGTGGCGCGCTTGCGCGAGGACGTGGCGATGGCGCGGGCCTTGTGCCCCACTTTCTCGCGCGAGGCCTATCTCGAAGGGCACATGACGCCCGTCTTCTTCGGCAGCGCGCTCAACAATTTCGGCGTGCGCGAGCTCATCCGCGGCATTGCCGAGCTGGCGCCGCCGCCGCGCCCGCAGCCGGCCGCGCCGCATGCGATCCTGCCGGATGATCCGAAAGTCGCCGGCTTCGTCTTCAAGGTGCAAGCGAATATCGATCCGCAGCATCGCGACCGCATCGCCTTCCTGCGGCTCTGCTCTGGCCGATTCAAGCGCGGCATGAAGCTCCGGCATGGGCGGACCGGCCGGTTTCTCAGCGTCCAGAACCCGGTCTTCTTCCTCGCCCGCGAACGCAACCTTGCCGAGGAGGCCTGGCCCGGCGACATATTGGGCATTCCCAACCACGGAACCCTGCGCATCGGCGATACGCTGACGGAAGGCGAGGAGCTTCGGGTCACCGGCATACCGAGCTTCGCGCCCGAGATTCTGCGGCGGGTGCGGCTCGACGATCCGATGAAGTCGAAGCACCTGAAACGCGCGCTCGAGCAGCTTGCCGAGGAGGGCGTCACGCGGCTCTTCAAGCCGGTGGCAGGTGGCGATTTCATCGTCGGCGTGGTCGGCCCGTTGCAGCTCGACGTGCTGGCGGCGCGGCTCAAAAGCGAATACGAGTTGGGCGTGCGGCTCGAGGCCGCGCCTTACGAGACCGCGCGCTGGGTCCAGGGCGAGACGACCGACGTGAAGCGCTTTTCCGACACAGTGCCCTCTTCGCTCGCCGAGGACCGCGACGGCGCACCGGTGTTCTTGGCGCGCAACCGCTGGGACCTCGAGCGCACGCAGAAGGACTGGCCAAAGCTTGCCTTCCACGCCACGCGCGAGGAAGTTTGACGATGACCCGCCTGTCCGTCCTCGACCAATCGCCGATCCGCGCGGGCGGCACGCCGGCGCAGGCGATCGCCGAAACGGTGCAGTTGGCGCAGGCATGCGAGCGCTGGGGCTATGAGCGCTATTGGCTCGCGGAACATCATTCCTCCGAAGGATTGGCCGGCACCGCACCCGAGGTACTGATCGCGCGGGTCGCCGGCGCCACGAGCGCAATGCGGGTCGGCTCGGGCGGGGTGATGTTGAGCCATTACAGCGCCCTCAAGGTGGCCGAAACGTTCCGTGTGCTGGAAGTGTGCTATCCCGGCCGCATCGATCTCGGCATCGGCCGGGCTCCCGGCAGCGATTGGCGCACGGCCCAAGCGCTTCAGGCGGGGCCAGGCGCGCTCGGCGTCGAGCATTTCCCGAGCCAGGTGCGGGACGTACTGGCGTTCCTCACCGACGAGCTTCCCGAGGGGCATCCCTTTGCCGGCGTCCACGCGCAGCCGCGGGGTCCCAGCACGCCCGATCCCTGGCTCTTGGGCTCGAGCGACGGCAGCGCGTCGATGGCGGCCTATTTCGGCACCGCCTTTTCGTTCGCACATTTCATCACCGACGAAGGCGGGGTCGAGGTCATGCGCCTTTATCGCGACCATTTCCGCCCCTCGCGTTGGCGGCAGCTCCCTGAGGGCAGCATCGGCGTCGCCGTGATGTGCGCCGAAACCGAAGAGGAGGCGAACCGTCTTGCCCTCTCGCGCGACCTGTCGCGGCTCCGGCTCGAGCAAGGACATCTCGGCCCGGTCCCCTCGGTCGAAGAAGCGCTGGCGCGGCCCTACACGCCGCAGGAACGTGCCCGCATCGCCCATAACCGGCGGCGCCAGGTGATCGGCACGCCGCAGCAGGCGAAGGAGCAGCTCCTCGCGCTCGGCAAGGCCTATGGGGTCGACGAGTTCGTGGTGGTGACGATCTGCTACGACTTTGCCGCGCGGCTCCGATCCTACGAGCTGCTGGCGCGGGAATTCGGGCTTCAGCCGCGCTCCGGCGGCGGATAGGGATCGGAGCCCGGCGGGGCGAGTTCCCGCGGGACCAGCCGGCTTTCCTCGGCGGCGCGGCGGCGGAGATACTGCAACACGCTGATCGGCAGCGACGCGACATAGGCAAAGCCGATCGCAAGCAGCGTGAGCCACGGCTCGGTCGTGAGGAAGGCCGCGGCAAGCCCGATCACCAGCAAGGTCGGGAGCACCCAATGGCGCGGCACGTGAAACCGCTTCAGCGAGTAGGTCGGGACCCGGCTCACCATCAGCGCCGCGACACCGGCCAGAACGGCGCCGTTCAGCACCGGCGAGCGGAAGAACCATCCGCCGAACTCGAACGACATCACCATCGGGATCAGCACCAGCCCCGCGCCGGCGGGCGCCGGCACGCCGGTGAAGAAGTTCGAGGCATAAGAAGGGAGGTCGGCACCGATCTGGGTGTTGAAGCGCGCCAGCCGCAAGCCGCAGCAAACGGCGAACAAGAGGACGAGCGCCCAGCCGACGCTCTGCATCGCCCCCATGGTCCACATATACAACAGCAACGCCGGCGCCACGCCGAAGCTCACGAAATCCGCGAGCGAGTCGAGCTGCGCACCGAAATTCGACATGCCCTTCAAAAGCCGCGCGATGCGGCCATCGAGCCCGTCGAGCACACCCGCGATCGTGATCGCCATCACCGCGGCCTGATAGCGCTCGGCGACGGCGAAGCGGATCGCCGTCATCCCGGCGCAGAGCGCGAGCAAGGTCAGGACATTGGGGATCAGGATGTTGATCGACCAGCCCGGACGCCGGACCCGCACCCGCCGGCGCCGGCGCCGCCGGCGCAGCATATCGCGCGGCTTCATGTCAGTGCTCCGTTCCACGGCGTGCGCCCTCGCCCGGACGGGCGTCGGCGAGCGCCGTCTCGCCGCCGAAGGCGCGCTGACCCTCGAGCACCAGCGGCGACCAATCGGCCGGCAGATAGACCTCGGTGCGGCTGCCGAAGCGGATGAGGCCAAAGCGTTGGCCCGCGATCACGTCCTGGCCGGCGTCCACGTCACAGCGGATGCGGCGCGCGATCAGTCCTGCGATCTGCACCACCGCGAACTCCTGACCCTCCGGGGTCGCAAGGCGCAGCGCCATGCGCTCGTTCTCGGTGCTCGCCTTATCGAGGCTCGCATTGAGGAATTTCCCGGCGCGATAGACGCGCTTCACGACCCGGCCCGCAAGCGGCATGCGGTTGACATGCACGTCGAGCACGGACAGAAAGATCGCGATGCGGAGCATCGGCGTCGGCCCCATCTCGAGCTCCGCCGGCGGCAGCGCGCGGTCGATGCTCGTCACGATCCCATCGGCGGGCGCGACCGCGAGGCCCGCCCGTACCGGCGTGATCCGCCACGGATCGCGGAAGAAATAGACGCACCACCCCGTCGCCACCAGCCCGAGCCAGCCGAGCGGCGCCGCGATCCAGAACAGCACCAACGTCACGACGATGAAGATAGCAACGAAGCGCCAGCCGTCGGGATGAATGGGCGCAAAAACCTGCCGCAGCAAATTCGATCTCCTCGCGCGGCGAAACTAGCGGAAAAGCGCCCGAGCGCCCACCCCGCGACTATTTTTCATTGTCATCCCGGGGGCAGGCAGGCGATGCTATGAGCCATGGTGGTGAGGGGGACCATGATGCGACGGGGCCGGGCATGGTTGCGCCGGCTCGGCCTGCGGCTGGCCTTTGCGGCCGTGGCCATCCAGGCCGTCATCCCACTGCTGATCGCGGGCGACATACGCGCGGCGTCCACGGCCGCGGCAATCGACGCGATCGTCACCCAAAGCCTGTGCATCCATGACGGAACGCCGGCGCATGGCGGGGCGCCGCATCCCGATTGCAATCTCGCCTGCCCGCTCTGCGCCGCGCTGGCCGTCGCAACGACCCTCGGCACGCCGGCGCAAGACGGACCCAGCGTACCTGTCATGGTCCGCGCGGCGCCGTTCCGGTTCGAGCCGCAAAGCCGCGTCGCCGGCACATCCGACCGAAGCCCCTATCAATCGCGCGCTCCTCCCTTGGCCTGAGACGACTTCCCCCTTCCCGTCTCAACCAACGATCTTTGGAGCACTCTCATGGGCACATCGCTTGGGCGCGCGGCCGCGCTGGCCGCCGTCCTGACCATCCCTGGCGCCGCCGCCGAGGCACATGGCTTCGCGGGCGACCGCTTTTTCCCCGCGACGCTTCAGACCGACGATCCCTTTGTCGCCGACGAAATGTCGCTGCCGACCCTGACCAAGAACCCGACCGACCCGTCCGGCAACGAGTCCTATTCGGTCGAGAGCGACATAGCAAAGCGCGTCACCCGCGATTTCGGGCTGACCGCCCAATACGAATGGAATTATTTCCAGCCGAAAGGGGCGCCGGCGACCAGCGGCTTCGGCAGCCTGACGACCGGCGCGCAGTATCAGCTTTTCATCGACGCGCCCCACGAGCTCATGGCGCTGGCCGGGTTGGATATCACGTGGGGGCATACCGGCGCCGTCCATAATGGCGGGGCCGACGATCACACGACGCTCGAGCCGACCTTCGATTTCGGCAAGGGCTTCGGCGACTTGCCGGAGTCGCTGCCGTG
>DATJLY010000308.1:0-2201 GCA_035509095.1 Allostellaceae bacterium
ATCAAGACCGTGGAAAGCCATATTCATGCGCTCGGCCAGTGCCGCCGCATCATCCGCAAGCTCGGCATCAAGCCGATCGTCGCCGCCGATACCGCCGGCAGCGCCCGCATCGTGGCCGAGCGCGGCGACAAGAGCTGCGCCTCGCTTGCCACGCGGCTGGCGGCCGAAATCTACGGGCTCGATATCCTGGCCGAAGATGTCGAGGACGAGTCCCACAACACCACCCGATTCGTGGTGCTGGCGCGCGAGCCCAAATGGGCGAGCCGAGGATCGGGACAAGGCTCGGAGCCACTGGTCACCACCTTCGTCTTCCGGGTGCGAAATCTGCCTGCCGCGCTCTACAAGGCGCTGGGCGGCTTTGCCACCAACGGCGTCAACATGACCAAGCTCGAAAGCTACATGGTCGACGGCAATTTCTTTGCTACCCAATTCTATGCCGATGTCGAGGGCCATCCCGACGACAAGAACCTCGCCTTTGCGCTGGAGGAACTGAAGTTCTTCTCGCGCGAACTGCGCATCGTCGGCGTCTATCCCGCCCACCCCTTCCGCGCCACCTTCCGCGAAAAGGGCGAGTAGCGTTAACCGTCATGGCCGGGCTCGTCCCGACCATGACGAGACGATGACTTCCTATCCGCAATGATCCTCAGGACTCTCGGGCGCGCACCGCTGTTACCTCACCGCAGGTTGGGCGGAACCTCGCGCACCGCCCCGCGCGCCGCGCTGGTGGTCAACGCCGCATAGGCCTTGAGCGCCATCGTGACGTTGCGTTTGCGCGGGTGAGCCGGCTTCCACGCGTCGACGCCCTTCTGCTCCATCGCAGCGCGGCGACGGGCAAGCTCTTCGTCGGAAACCATCAGCTTGATCGAGCGGGCGGGAATGTCGATCTCGATTCGGTCGCCCGCTTCGACGAGACCGATGGTGCCGCCCTCGGCGGCCTCGGGCGAGACATGCCCGATCGACAGGCCCGACGATCCTCCCGAGAAACGCCCGTCGGTGACCAGCGCGCAGGCCTTGCCCAGACCTTTCGACTTTAGATAGCTGGTCGGATAGAGCATTTCCTGCATGCCCGGACCGCCGCGCGGCCCTTCGTAGCGGATCAGCACGATATCGCCCGGCTTGACCTTGCCGCCGAGGATGCCGCTGACCGCATCGTCCTGGCTCTCGAACAGATTTACCGGGCCGGCGAATTTCAGGATGCTGGCGTCGACGCCGGCGGTCTTCACGATGCAGCCATCCTTGGCGAGGTTGCCGTAGAGCACGGCAAGCCCCCCATCCCTAGAGAAGGCGTGCTCGATGTCGCGGATCACGCCGCCGGAGCGATCTTCATCAAGCGACTCGTAGCGCGAATCCTGGCTGAACGCGACCTGGGTCGGAACGCCGCCTGGAGCGGCACAGAAGAACTCGCGCACCGACGGAGACGACGTGCGCTTGATATCGTTGCGCTCGAGCGCCGTGCGCAAGGACTTCGAATGCACCATCGGGGTGTCGACGTTGAGCAAGCCGCCGCGGTCAAGCTCACCCATGATGCCGAGGATGCCGCCGGCCCGATGCACGTCCTCGACGTGAACGTTCGCGACGGACGGCGCAACCTTGCACAGCACCGGGACGCGGCGCGACAGGCGGTCGATGTCGCTCATGGTGAAATTGACGCCGCCCTCGTAAGCCGCCGCCAGCAGATGCAGCACGGTATTGGTCGAGCCGCCCATCGCAATGTCGAGCGTCATCGCATTCTCGAAGGCCTCGAAGGTGGCGATGCGGCGCGGCAGCACGCTGTCGTCGTCCTGCTCGTAATAGCGGCGCGCCAGATCGACCACGAGATGACCCGCTTCGACGAACAGCCGCCTGCGGTCGGCATGGGTGGCGACGATGGTGCCGTTGCCGGGCAGCGCGAGGCCAAGAGCTTCGGTCAGGCAGTTCATCGAATTGGCAGTGAACATGCCGGAGCACGAACCGCAGGTCGGGCACGCGGAGCGCTCGATCACCTCGACGTCGGAATCGCTCACCGTCGGATCGGCGGCGGCGACCATGGCGTCGATCAGATCGACCGCGCGGATCTTGCCCTTGATGTTGACCTTGCCCGACTCCATCGGGCCGCCCGAGACGAACACCGTGGGGATGTTGAGCCGCAGCGCCGCCATCAGCATGCCGGGCGTGATCTTGTCGCAGTTGGAGATGCAGACCATGGCGTCGGCGCAATGGGC
>DATJLY010000309.1:0-3100 GCA_035509095.1 Allostellaceae bacterium
GACGGCGCATGTCGATTTCGCCGCCTTTGCCGCGGCGGCTTCGCCCGCGCGCGCCTGGGGACCGGTGACGCAACGCGCGTTCCTCAGGTCGCTCGGCATCGACCTGCGCGCCGCGCGCCTTGCCGCCGGCGCCGGCAGCACGCAGGCGGCGGCGATCCTCGGCGCCTGCCGACGGCTCGTTGACCCGGCCGCGATGGGGCATCATTTCAAGGTGATGGCGCTTACTCATCCCGACGGTCCGGCGCCCGAGGGCTTTGGAGACAGGGCATGATGCTGCAAGCCTCGGCGCTGATGCTGCCCGGCCTGCGGCATGGTTTCTTCACCCGCGAGGGCGGCGTGAGCGAGGGGCCTTTCGCCTCGCTCAATTGCAGCGTCGGCTCGGGCGACGACCGGGACCGTGTGGCCGAGAACCGGAGCCGGGCGCTCGCGGCGCTGGGTCTCGACAGCGACCGGCTCGTCACCGGATATCAGGTGCACGGCGTCGAGGTCGCGCGCGTCGATAGGCCGTGGCGGCACGAAAACCGGCCCAAGGTCGATGCGCTGATGACGCGCGTGCCGGGCCTTGCGCTTGGCATCTTGACGGCGGATTGCGCGCCGGTGCTGTTCGCCGATCCGGATGTGCCGATCGTGGCGGCGGCGCATGCGGGCTGGCGCGGCGCGCTCGGCGGCGTGGTCGAGGCGACACTTGCGGCGATGGAGCGCGAAGGGGCAAAGCGCGCCCGCATCGTTGCCGCCATCGGCCCTTGCATCGGCGGCCGCTCCTACGAGGTGGGGGCGGAATTCGCCGCTTCCTTCATTGCCGAGAATGCCGGCAATGACCGTTTTTTCCTGGCGGCGCCGCGCGCCGACCATTTCCTCTTCGATCTTGGCGCTTATGTCGCGGACCGGCTGCGGCGGGCCGGGATCGCCGCAATCTCTTCCGCCGGCGCCGACACGTGCGCGGATTCGGCCCGGTTTTTCTCCTATCGCCGCACCTGCCTCAGCGGCGAGAAACAATTCGGCCATCAGCTCTCGGCGGTTGCGTTAACGGCGTGACCCAGGGTTGCGGGCAAGAGGGCCGTTTGTTACAGTCTGCAACAAGGCCCTCGGGGCCCTCCGCAAGCGACATCCGGCATGAAAATCCTCGCCTGCAACAGCAATCGGCCACTCGCCGAGGCGATTTCGGCTTACCTCGACCTGCCGCTCACCAACGCGAGCGTGCGGCGCTTCTCCGACATGGAGATTTTCGTCGAGGTGCACGAGAACGTCCGCGGCGAGGACATGTTCGTGATCCAGTCGACGTCGTTCCCCGCGAACGACAATCTGATGGAGCTGCTGGTGACGCTCGACGCGCTGCGGCGCGCCTCGGCGCGGCGCACCACGGCGGTCATCCCCTATTACGGCTATGCGCGCCAGGACCGCAAGTCCGGCCCGCGCACGCCCATCTCGGCAAAGCTCGTCGCCAACATGATCACGGCGGCGGGCGCCGACCGGGTTCTGACGCTCGATCTCCATGCCGGGCAGATCCAGGGCTTTTTCGACATCCCGACCGACAACCTGTTCAGCGAGCCGGTGTTCGTTAAGGACATCATGGACCGCCACAATGGCGGCGACCTGGTGATCGTGTCGCCCGATGTCGGCGGCGTGGTCAGGGCGCGCGCGATCGCGCGCCGGCTCGATGCCGATCTCGCCATCATCGACAAACGGCGCGAGCGCGCCGGCGTCTCCGAGGTGATGAACATCATCGGCGACGTGGAGGGACAGCGCTGCGTCCTGATCGACGACATCGTCGACAGCGCCGGTACCTTGTGCAATGCGGCTACCGCCTTGATGGAGCGCGGCGCGCGCTCGGTCTCGGCTTGCGTCACGCATGGCGTCCTGTCCGGCGGCGCGGTGGCGCGCGTTACCGCTTCGCCGCTCGAACAGCTCACGACGACCGACAGCATCATCGCTACCGAGGCGGTCCGGGTGGCGAAGAACATCCGCCGCCTCACCATCGCCCCGCTCATGGCCGAGGCGATTCGCCGCATCAGCGAAGAGCGTTCGGTCTCGAGCCTGTTCGATTAATATATCCCCGTTTCGAAGGAGCATTGAACGATGGCCGATCTCATCACCGTGCGGGCCGCCTCGCGCGAGGGGAGCGGAAAAGGGGCGGCGCGCGCATCGCGCCGCGAAGGCCGCGTGCCGGGCATCATCTATGGCCGCGGCGAGGCGCCGGTCCTGATCTCGGTCGATCCGCGCGAGCTGGCGCGCGAGGCCGAACGGGAAGGGTTCTTCGCGCGCCTCGTGACGCTCGATCTCGACGGGACCAAGGTCCGCGCGCTGCCGCGCGAGGTGCAGCGCCACCCCGCGACCGACAAGCCGCTCCATGTCGATTTCATGCGCGTCGGCGCCGGCAGCCGCATCACGGTCGCCGTGCCGGTGCATTTCGTCGATCAGGAAAAGTCGCCGGGCATCCGCCGCGGCGGGCTTCTGAACGTGGTGCGTCATGCGATCGAGCTCGTGTGCGATGCCGACCACATTCCGGATTCCCTGACCGTCAGCCTCAACGACCTCGAGATCGGCGACAGCATCCATATCAGCGAGATCGCGCTGCCCGCGGGCGTGCGCCCCACCATCACCGAGCGCAATTTTACGATCGCGTCGATCGCGTCGCCGACGGCGGTGCGGGAAGAGCTTGCGGCCGCAGCAGCCGCCGCGGCCGCGGCGGCCGCGGGCGGCACGGTCGAAGGCGCCGCGGCGGCGCCCGGCGCGGCGCCAGGTGCGGCCCCAGGTGCTGCACCGGGTGCGGCCCCTGGCGCGGCGACCGGCGGCGCGGCCGGCGGAGCGCCTGGAGCTGCGGCACCCGCGGGCGGCGGCGCGGCGGCACCGGCGGGAGCGCCCGCGCGCGGCGGGCAGCGTCCGCGCGGCTGAGTTCCGGGCGTGCCGGGCGCGGTCTCATGCGGCTCATCGTCGGCCTCGGCAATCCCGGCGACCGCTACGCGCTGACCCGGCACAATCTGGGCTTCATCGCAGTGGACGCGATGGCGCGGCGCCACAAATTCGCGCCCTACCGCTCGAAATTCACGGGCGAGCTTGCCGAGGGCATGCTTGGCGAGCGGCGGGTCCTCGCGCTGAAGCC
>DATJLY010000310.1:0-2886 GCA_035509095.1 Allostellaceae bacterium
GAGCCGCGCCACGTCGAGCCGCGCGGCCCACAGGTCGCTTTCCATGTGCCCGCGCTCGGCATCGGAAATGGTGGGATCGAGCTCGATCAGCACGTCGCCGGCCTTCACCTGCTGTCCGTCCTGGACATGGATCGCGCGCACGACGCCGATCTCGAACGGCTGCACGGTCTTGCTGCGGCCGGACGGCACGACCTTGCCGGTGGCCGAAGCGACGATGTCGACCCTGCCGATGCTCGCCCAGGCGAGCGCGAGGCAGAAGAGAAGGCAGATGGTGAGCGAGATCGAGCGCCCGATCGGCGACGGCGGCGTCTCGACGATCTCGAGCGCCGCCGGCAGGAACGCGAGCTCGTCGCGGCCGCGCAGATCGCGCGAGCGCGCCGCGACGACGGCCCTTCCCGGCTTCACGATATGCCCGCCTGAAGCCGGTGGAGCGAGGCGTAGCGTCCGCCCGTGCCGATCAACTGATCGTGCGTGCCGTCCTCGACGAGGCGCCCGCGGTCCAAAGTGATGATGCGGTCGGCCCGGCGCACGGTCGAGAGCCGGTGGGCGATGACGAGCACGGTGCGGCCTTTCGCGATGCGCTGCATGTTGTTCTGGATGATCCGCTCGCTCTCATAGTCGAGGGCGCTCGTCGCTTCGTCGAAGATCAGAATGCGCGGGTCCATGGTGAGCGCGCGGGCGATGGCGACGCGCTGGCGCTGTCCGCCCGACAAGGTGCTGCCGCGCTCGCCCACCATCGTGTCATAGCCTTCGGGCAGCTCGACGATGAAGTCGTGCGCGCCGGCAAGCTCGGCCGCCGCCAGCACGCGCTGCATCGGCATGCCCGGGTCGGCGAGGGCGATATTGTCTCGGATGGTGCGATTGAAGAGCACGTTCTCCTGCAGCACCACGCCGACCTGGCGCCGGAGCCAGGCGATGTCGACCATCGCGAGATCGACCCCGTCGACGAGCACGCGGCCGGTCTCGGGCACGTAAAGACGCTGCACCAGCTTCGCGAGCGTGCTCTTCCCGGAGCCCGACGGGCCGACGATGCCGACGACCTGACCCGCCGGCACGGCAAAGCTCACATCGTGCAGGATCTCGGGCCCGTCGATGCGGTAGCGGAACCCCACATGCTCGAGCGTCACGTCGCCGCGGATCGCCGGCAGCGCGGAGCGGGTCGGGCTGTAGGTCGGCTCGGCCGGCGTGTTGAGGATGTCGCCGAGCCGCTGGATCGAGAGCCGCGCCTGATGGAAATCCTGCCAGGTCTGCGCCATGCGCAGCACCGGCTGGGCGACGCGGCCCGCCATGATGTTGAAGGCGACGAGCTCGCCCACCGAAAGCTGCTGCGTGATGACGAGCCGGGCGCCGAAGAACAGCGTCGCGGCGGTGACGATCTTCGAGACCAGCTGAACCGCGTTCGACGCGGTGTTGCCGAGGCTCAGGACGCGGAAGCTCGCGGCCACATAGCCCGCGAGCTGCTCTTCCCAGCGGCGCTGCATCTGCGGCTCGACCGCCATTGCCTTCAAGGTCTCGACGCCGTTGACGCTTTCGACCAGGAATGCCTGGTTCTCGGCGTTGCGGCGGAACTTCTCGTCGAGACGGCGGCGGAAGAGCGGCGTCACGCCGGCGGAGATGGCGATATAGATCGGGAACGCGCCCACCACGATCATGGTGAGGAGCGGCGAATAGATCAGCATTACCGCGATGAAGACGAAGGTGAAGAACAGATCGATCACGAGCGTCAGCGCCGAGCTCGTGAGGAAGTTGCGGATATTTTCGAGCTCGCGCACGCGCGCGACGCTGTCACCCGTGCGCCGCGTCTGGAAATAGCCGAGCGGCAGGCCCAAAAGGTGGCGGAAGAGGCGCGCGCCCAGCTCGACATCGATCCGGTTCGTCGTGTGCGAGAAGAGATATGTCCGCAAGGTCGACAGCACCGCCTCGAACACCGAGATCGTGACCATGCCGAGGACCAGCACGTCCAAGGTGCTGATGCCGCGATGGACCAGGACCTTGTCGATGATGACCTGGAAGAAGAGCGGCGTGACGAGCGCGAAGAGCTGCAGGAAGAACGAGGCGACCAGCACCTCGCCGAGCAGGCTGCGATATTTGTGGATGGCGCCCAGGAACCAGGTGACGTCGAACCGGCGGGTCAGGTCCGAAAGCGCCGCGCGCCGCGTCATCAGCACGACGCGCCCGTCCCAGGCCGCGCAGAATTCCGCCTCGCTCACGACTTGCGGGCGCTGCGTGTACGGCGCCTGGACAATGAGCTTGCCTTCGCCCGCGCGGCCCATCACGAGGAAGCTGCCGTCCTTCATCGCGGCGATGCCGGGAAGCGGCGTGTCGGCAAGGCGCTGCCAGTTGGTCTTGAAGACCCGCGCCTTGAGGCCCAGCGTCTTGGCGCAGCGCAGCATCTCGGCGATGCCGATAGGCGCGCCGCCGAATTCGTGGCGGATCTGCTCGGGATCGGCGCCGACGCCCTGGAAGCGCAGCAGCATCACGAGCGCGCCAAGCCCGGAATCGAGCGGCCTTTGTTCTACGGACTCGATCGCCATGCCGTCCCAAAACCTCGGGTGATGTCGTGCTGAGAAGAGGCTCTTCGGACGATAACGGCGCGGCTTTAAGGATACCTTATCAAGTGCCGCGCCGACGGCGGGATCGCGCGCCAAAAAAGCGTGGGGCCGGCCCCCTTTTTCAAGACGGCCGGCCCCGTTCGTCCGAGAAAGATGTCGACGATCAGGCGCAGCCCGAAGAGGCGAGGCAGTTGCTGTCGCTGCCGCCGCAGCTGCCGATGTTGGAGCCGCCGCACTCGCCGCCGCCGTAAGAGCCGCCGCCGCAGCTTCCGCTGCTGCTGCTGCCGCCGCCACAGCTTCCGCCGCTATAGGAGCCGCCGCCGCACGGGTTGCT
>DATJLY010000311.1:0-6414 GCA_035509095.1 Allostellaceae bacterium
ACGATCGTGCTGTCGGCGGCGGGCGGCGGGACCGATGTGACCGGGACCCTCGACGCGTCGGGCAAAGGCGCCGGGCAGACCGGCGGTACCGTGGACGTGCTGGGCGACAGCGTCACCCTCGCCGCCTCGGCCCGGATCGACGTTTCGGGCGATGCGGGCGGCGGCACGGCGCTCGTCGGCGGCAATTTCCATGGCAGCGGGCCGCAGCAAGACGCGGCCACCACATCCGTTGCCGCGGGTGCCACGATCGATGCCGACGCGATCACCAGCGGCAATGGCGGCACCGTCGCCGTGTGGTCGCAGGACGATACCGCGTTCAACGGCAGCATCACCGCGACCGGCGGCGCGCAAGCCGGCAACGGCGGCTTCGTCGAGACCTCCGGCAAAGCGGGCCTCACCGTCGCGAGCGGCACGGTCGATACGCTGGCGCCCGCGGGGCAGATCGGCACGTGGCTGCTCGATCCCGCGAACATCGTCGTCGCAAGCGGCGTCTCCGGCGCCATCTCGCCTTCTGCGATCGATAACGCGACGAGCACCGTGCTGCTGCAAGCCGCGACCGACATCACCTTCGAAAGCCCGGTCACCGTCAGCGCGTCGGGCGTCGGCATCACCGCCGAAGCCGGCAATTCGATCACCGTCGCCGCCAACGCGCCGATCACGACCAACAGCGGCAGCATTCTTTTGAGCGCCAACGATCCAAGCGAGCCGGTTTCGGGCACGGGCAGCATCGTGATCTCGTCAGCGCTGACGACCATTCCGCTATTCACGGATTTTTATAACAGGCCCCCGGCCGGCGATGGCATTACGCTCACCGTTAACGGTGGCGCGGGAACGATATCGCTTGGCGCCAATCTGCTAACGGCCGGCGGCGCGATTTCCGTCCTGGGGCCGATCATTCTAACCGGCAATGTCGAAATCGATACGATCGACGACGAGTTTTCCTCCGACGCCAACATCGTGCTCGCAGAGACGATCGACGCCGACGCCGCTGCCAACTTGCGCACGCTCAGTCTTGACGCCGGAGAGGGAACAATCCTCATCGGCGGAGACGTCGGCCGACAATCCATGCTCGGCGCAACCTCGGTGGTCGGTTACGGGATGGACGTCGATGGTTCGGTTATTACGTCCGGCGCACAATACTACGAAGGGACGGCGATATCTTTGAAAGGATCGCTTTACCAAGCGGGCCAGGATTTCACCGTGGTGGACGACGCGACATTCGCCGCGCCGGCAGTCGAGGTTGACGCGCAGGACATCTGGATGCGAAGCGGCGTTGACGGGCCCGCTGCTTTGACCTTGATCGCGGGACCAGCTCAGCTCGTTTCCGGCTATTCCACCGGGAATATCGAGCTTGGCACGGTCGGCAGCATCACGCCGCCCGCGAGCCTTACTGCAACCGCCGCGAACGTCATCGCGCTCGACGGCAATGTGATCACGACCGGCGCCCAGACTTACACGGATCGAACACTCTATCTCGGCGGCACGCGCTATCAGACCAGCGGCGCACCTTTCAGCCAATCCGGCGCTACGGTCCTCGGCCCGAGTCCACCCTTGTCGCTTGCCGAGTACCAGGAGGAAGTGGACGACGACGAAGTCGATAGTGGCGGCGCCGGATCCACGCTCTTGGCGTTAGAGGTTGCGACAATCGTGTTATCGGATCCGGTGATCGACACGACCGGCAATGGCACCGAACCCGCGGGCGCTGCGATCACGTTCGCCGCGCCCGGCACGATCGACGGGCTGGCGGCGCTGACGCTCGACGCCGGCACAGGGGGCACGATCTCGGTCGGTGCCATCGGCGGCGTGACGCCCGTCGGCGCGGTGACGATGAGCGGAGACGAGGCCGTGCTGGATGGCAACATCACGACAGAGGGCGGCAGCGTGACGATCAACGCGCCGGTGATGCTCGACTCCGACGTGACTGTCGATACCGCAGGCGCCGCCATAACGCTCGCCGGCACTGTCGATGCCGATGCCGCAGCCAACGATCGGGCGCTGGCCCTCATTGCATCAAACACCGTATTGCAACCGCACAGCGGCAATGTCGTCGTTTCTGGAGCGGTTGGCGGCGCGACTGCGCTCGGTTCGGTCGATTTTCAAGGCGCCGCCATTTCAGTCGACGGCTCGGTGACGACGACCGGTGCCCAGGAATACTGGGGCACGACCGTCGCGCTGAACGGAGCGCAATATCATGGCGGCGGCGACTTCACGGAGTCGGGCGACGCCACGATCGGCCCCGCCGGGACTACGATTTCCGCCCTCGACATCTCGTTCTGCTGCAAGCTGGACGGGCCAGGCGCCTTGACGCTGAATGCCGGCCCAAGGGAACCCGCACTGGGCCCCGATTTCGACGGCGCTTATACCTTCGCCTATACCGGCAACATCGTGCTCTCCACAGTGGGATCGATGGCCCCGCTTGCATCGCTGATCGCGACCGCCGCCGACGATATCGAGCTCGCGGGATCGGTCACGACGATTGGGTCGCAATCCTATTCCGATCAGTCCCTCTATCTCGTCGGCACACGGTATCAGACGACCGGCGACGGCTTCACGGAAATCGGCGCAACCATCCTGGGCGCCCCACCCCAGTACTTCACAGGCGAAACCACCTTAAGCTTAACGCTCGGCTTCAACGGGTCAGTTGGCTTCGTGTTATCGGATCCGGTAATCGACACGACCGGCAATGGCGTCGAACCCGCGGGTGCTGCGATCACGTTCGCCGCGCCCGGCACGATCGATGGGCTGGCGGCGCTGACGCTCGACGCCGGCACGGGCGGCACGATTTCGGTCGGCGCCATTGGCGGCGCGACGCCCGTCGGCGCGGTGACGATGCAAGGAGCCGAGGTGGCGCTGGGCGGCAACATCTCGACGGCGAATAGCGCCGTCACGATCGACGCGCCGGTCGTGCTCGACGCCGACGCGACGATCGACACCGCAAGCAGCGCCCACGGCGCCAACGTGACGTTCGCGGGAACCATCGATGCGGATGCCGCCGGCAACGCGCGGACATTGGCGATCGACGCCGGCGCCGGATCGATCCTGCTCGGCGGCGATGTGGGCGAGGAAGCCGCGCTTGGAGCGGTATCGTTGACGGCCTTCGGATCGACCGAAATCGACGGCTCGGTCATCACCTCCGGCGCACAATCCTATGAAGGGTCGCCCGTGACGCTGAAAGGATCGCTTTATCAGGCGGGCCAGGACTTCACCGTGATCGGCGACGCGATCTTTGCCGCGCCCGCGACCGCCGTCACGGCACAGGATATCTGGATGACCGAAGGGGTCGAGGGGCCGGCCGCTTTGACCTTGGCCGCCGGGCCGGCGCAGCTCGTTTCCGGCTTCTCCACCGGGAATATCGAGCTCGGCCATGTCGGCAGCATCACGCCGCCCGCGAGCCTCACGGCCACCGCCGCGAACGTCATCGCGCTCGACTACAACGTGACGACGACCGGCGCGCAAACCTACACGGATCAGACGCTTTATCTTGGCGGCACGCTCTATGAGAGCGACGGCGCGCCTTTCAGCCAATCCGGCCGCACCATTCTCGGGCCCAGCCCGGCGCTGTCGTACGCCGAATATGAAAGCGACCTGGACGACGAAGATGACGGCGATAGTTTCGGGGTGGCCTCGATCGCCGCTCTGGCGCCGACCATCTCATTTTTATCCGATCCAATGATCGACACGACCGGCAATGGCGCCGAACCCGCGGGCGGCGCGATCACGTTCGCCGCGCCCGGCACGATCGACGGACGGGAAGCGCTGACCATCGACGGCGGATCGGCGGGGGTCGTGAAAATCGGTCCGGTCGGCAGCATCGCGCCGCTCGGCCCCGTCACGATCATCGGCGGCAGGATCTTCGGCGGCAGCGACATCGTCACGTCGGACGGCGATGTCACGATCGAGGGCACGCTCGCCACGGATTTCGGGGCGCCGGCGCCGGTCGATCCTTCCGCCATGGCGGCGATCGAGAGCATCATCGACCCATCGCCGGCGACGCCCACATGGTTCCTCGCGCCGACGGCGGCGCCGCCGCTGCTCACCATCCTGAGGCCGCCGCCCTGAACCATTCTTGACAGAAAGGCGCGCGGCGCTATCGTGCCCCGAACAGGCCGTTGGGCGAGGATTGGGCGATGGCGAAATCGAATACCGTGCTGATCAAGCTCGTGAGCAGCGCCGATACCGGCTATTTCTATGTGTCGAAGAAGAACCCGCGGGCGAAGACCGAAAAGCTCGAGCTCAAGAAATACGACCCGGTCGCGCGCAAGCACGTCGTCTTCAAGGAACAGAAGATCAAATAGGGAAAGGGCGCTTGCGCCCTCGAGACCGAAGGCCGCTCGCAACCCCGAGCGGCCTTTTGCGTTTCAGGCCACGGCGTCCTTGAGGATCGCCTGCTCGGGAAACGCCACGACGCGGTTGCGGCCGCGCCCTTTCGCCGCGTAAAGCGCCTCGTCCGCGCGGCGCAGAAGCGAGGCCGAGGTCTCGTTCGCATCCTCGGTGATGGCGAGGCCGATGCTGACCGAGATCGAGAGATCGGTCGGCGGCTGGCTCACCCGGATCGGCTGCTCGGCGACGACGACGCGCAGACGCTCGGCCACTGCTTCGGCGACGCGGCGGTCGGTGTCCGGCAGCACGACGACGAATTCCTCGCCGCCATAGCGCGCCAACAGATCGAAGGCGCGCACGTGCCGCGTGATGCGCGCCGTCACTTCGCGCAGCACCTCGTCGCCGGCCGCGTGGCCATGCGCATCGTTGACGCGCTTGAACCAGTCGATGTCGATCATCAGCAGCGCCGGTCCGCGCGCGCCTTCGCGCATGCGCGCCAGCAGCCCGTCGAGATGGACCGTGAAATAGCGGCGGTTGTAAAGGCCCGTGAGGCTGTCGGTGAGCGCGAGCGACAGGCTCTTCTGATAGTTCTCCTGGAGACGGTCCTGGAGCCGCTTGCGGCGCACCTGGGTGCGGGCGCGGGCCAGAAGCTCGTTCCGGTCGAGCGGCCGCAGCAGATAGTCGGTCGCGCCGAGGTCGAGCCCCTTGGCGACGCGCGGCAGTTCGTCGGGATCGGCGATCAGCAGGATCGGCACGAGCCGGCTCACTTCCTGCGCGCGCAGCTTGCTGATGATGCGCAAGGCGTCGGCCTTGCCCATCGTGTTGAGGATGACGAGGTCGATGCTGGCGTCGCATTGGCGTGCCAGATCCTCGGGCACTGTCGGCCGCACCAGCTCGCCCGTGATCGGCGCCATCATCTCGGCAAGACGGGTCGCGGCGTTGGTGCTTTCCTCCCACAAAAGGACGCGCGCGGGGCCCGAATCCTCGGCGGCGCGCCCGTCTTCGATGAGCGCGCTGAAACGGCCATAGACGTCCTCGCGGTGCCGCCACTCCTCCATGGTGCGGCGCAGCCGCACGAGCGAGCGCACGCGGGAGAAGAGGGCGATGTCGTTCACCGGCTTGGTCAGGAAATCGTCGGCGCCGGCCTCGAGCCCGCGCACCCGGTCCGATGCCTCGCTCAGCGCCGTCACCATCACGACCGGGATGTCGCAGGTGCGCGGGTCGGCCTTGAGCCGCCGGCAGGTCTCGAACCCGTCGAGCCGGGGCATCATCACGTCGAGCAGGATCAGATCGGGATGCTCGTCCTGGGCCACTTTCAGGGCCTGGAACCCGTCGAACGCCGTGAGCACGTTGAAATATTCTGCCGACAGCTTGGCATCGAGCAGCCGGACATTCACTTCGACATCGACGACGACCAGGATTCGTGCGGACATGACGCCCTATCAACCAAGAAGGCGGGCGACAGTCTGAAGAAAATTCGTTACCGAGATCGGCTTCGCGATATAGGCTTCGCAGCCTCCCTCCCGGATCTTCTCTTCATCCCCCTTCATGGCGAAGGCGGTGACGGCGATGATCGGGATCGCCCGCAATTCCTCGTCTTCCTTGATCCACTTGGTGACCTCGAGGCCCGAGACCTCGGGAAGCTGGATATCCATAAGGATGAGGTCGGGATGATGCGCCCGCGCCAGCCGCAACGCTTCGAGCCCGTCCTTCGTCTGCAGGATGTCGTAACCGTGCGCTTCCAGGAGATCGTGGAAGAGCTTCATGTTGAGGTCGTTGTCCTCGACAATGAGGACCCGCTTTGGCGTCGCAACCGGCTTGGCTTGAGAAAGCATTTTACGCTCACCCTGGGACGCGGCTGATGGCGCCATGAATCACGTTAAAAATACGGCAGAACTTGCGACGATCCTATTAATAGAATTGAATTAACGAACGGTAACCGTTAGCCCGAAAGAGACCATTTGCCGCGATGCGGATCGGCGTCGACCTGGGCGGGACCAAGATCGAAGCGGCGGCGCTGGGCCCCGGCGGCGACATGCTGGCGCGTCGGCGGGTCGCGACACCCGCAGGCGACTATGATGCCATCGTAGGCGC
>DATJLY010000312.1:0-19353 GCA_035509095.1 Allostellaceae bacterium
ATTGACGACGATTCGAAGATGCGCCGTCTCTTGGTTCGTACATTGAAGTCCGCAGGCCATTCCGTTCATCAGGCAGCCGATGGCAGAAAGGGCCTCCACCTCTTTCAGGAGAATCCTCCGGCCCTTGTCATCACCGACATCGTGATGCCGGACAAAGAGGGGATCGAAACTATACAAGCCTTGCGTCGAGCGGCTTCCGATTTGCCGATCCTCGCCATTTCTGGCAGCGGCGAGCACGGCTACCTGCGCTTCGCTATGGAACTGGGCGCAACGGCGACGCTCGCCAAACCCTTTGGCGCCGACGACCTTTTGGCGACCGTGTCGAGATTGCTCACCAAGCCGGCCCCGTGATCGGTCACGGACGACGCGGCGACATACTATGGCACCGGCAACAACGGCTCCTGACCCGGATCGAGCTGCATGTCGAAAGCGGTGAGCAGCGCCGCCGTCGCCGCGTAGTTTCCCATCAGGCAGATGATGTCGACGAGCTTCTTCGGCCCGAACAGCGTGAGCGCGCTGGCGAAGGTCTGTGACGTGACCTTCCTGGCCCGGAACGTCTCGCGGGCGAGATTGATCACGATGCGGTCCTCCTCGGCGAGCGCATCGGTCGCGCGGCGATGTTTGATGATGTCGACGATCGACGGCGGCACCCCTTCTTTCAGCGCCTCGGGCTCGTGCGCGGCCCATTCGAACTGGCTGTCGCATTCGCGCGCGGTGGCGAGGATCGCAACCTCGCGCAGCCGGGCGCCGAGCCCGGCCTCGAACCGGAGATAGCGGTTGATGGGCTGCGATATTTTCGAATTGTAGGGGCTATAGAGCCGTATCCCGGCCGGGCCGCGCAGGCCGCGGATCGTCCCGGCCTTGGGATTGACGATCTCGTCGTAGAGTTTCTTCCCATCCTCGTCGAGGTCCTCGCGCTTTGGCAAAGGCAGCCGAAAACCCGAATCGGGATCGATGTCCTTGGGTCGTGTCGCCACTCATTCCTCCTCGATCAACATATATTGCGTCCTTCGACTTCGCGCCTTCGGCGCTCCGCTCAGGATGAGGATATTTCTCCAAACTTCCTCATCCTGAGCGAAGCGAAGCGAAGTCGAAGGACGCGCCCTCCCTTCACAGCTTGAAGACGCGCCGCGAATTGAGGCTGTAGAGCTTCGCCTTGTCGGCCTCCGCGATCGGCAGCGCGTCGATGGCGGCAACCGAATCGCGCACGACCTCGAAGGGATAATCGGCCGCGAACAGAACATTGTCGCAGCCCACCATTTGCAAGGTCATGAGCAGCGGCGGGGTGAAGTTCATGCCGCTCGTCGTGATCATGACATTGTCGCGGAAATAGTCGCTGGGCTTGCGCTTCAGCTTGGGCGCCGTCCCCGCCATCTCGTGCTCCCAGAAATAGCGGTTGTCGATCCGGTCGAGGTGGAACGGGATCCCCTCGCCCATATGGCCGATCACGATCTTGAGGCG
Organism: Allostellaceae bacterium; assembly: GCA_035509095.1. Classification (GTDB taxonomy): domain Bacteria; phylum Pseudomonadota; class Alphaproteobacteria; order ATCC43930; family CGMCC-115725; genus DATJLY01. The sequence goes on from DATJLY010000312.1 coordinate 1,462, forward strand.
CGGGAATTCATCGAACACGCCGTTGCCGATGAGGCGGATGATGTGGGTCCCGGTCTCCGCCGCCCAGGACCAGCCGATCTTGAACCCGAACACCTCGTAGGGCTTGATCATCTGCGGCGAGGGATCGCGCGGATGGATATAGATCGGCACGTCCATCGCCTGCACGGCCTCGAAGATCGGCCAGAACTTCTTGTCGTCGAGATATTCGCCCAGCGAGTGCGAATTGACGATGCCGCCTTTGAGGCCAAGCCGCTTCACCGCGCGCTCGAGTTCGTCCGCGGCGCGCTTGGGATCGCGCGGCGCGAAGGCGGCCAAGCCCGTGATGCGGCCCGGGTATTTCTTCGCCGCCTCGGCCAGCCGGTCGTTCGACAGCGCGGCAAGCTCGTTGCCCTGCACCGGGTCGATATCCTGGATCACGTTTCCGGCGAGCACGCAGACCTGCGTCGCGATGCCGTCCTCGTCCATCGCCTTGATGCGTCCGGGCCCCAGATCGAGGAGCGCGCGGAACGTCTCTTGCCGGAACGCCGAAGGCGGCCCTCCCTGGGGCAGGCGCTTTTGCTGCTCGGCGGCGATTTCGGGGATGGTGAATCCCTCCTCGACGGCGATGCGTTCGTATTTCGTCACGGTGTCAGCCATTCTTCCTGTCTCCGATTCATCGTCCCTGGTGATGCGGCGAGCGCTCGTAGTGAAGGCGCAGCAAATCGCGGCCGTAATCGTTGCCGTTGGGCGTGCGCACGATCGTGTGGACATGGAACTTTGCGGGCTCGGTGTTGGTCAGGAACACGCCGCAATGGTGGTCGAACTCGATCATCACGACCGGGCTTTGAATCCGGTAATAGAACGCGCTCTCGTCATCATAGCCGCCGACCCAGCAAAAGCGCGTCTCGGCCATGTGCCGCTCGATCTCTTCCATCCGTGCCGCAAACGGCCCTTCCGGCAGCGGCTCCATATAGCACGCGATGAGGTCGACAAGGCGCTTCCTCTGATCGGCGTTGAACGACCCCGCCTTTATGCCCTCGTAAGGGATGACCCGGTTGTCGTGATAGGCGCCGCCCAAATGGAGATTGTCGGCGAAATGGCGGCGTCCCGGCGGCATGTCGCCGCCGATGATCGAGTGATAGACGATCGCTTCTTGCTGCTGCTGCGGGCTCAAGGCGCGTATCAGCGACAGCCCGGCGCGCTCTTCGTCCTGGAACAGGACGGTGCCGGCAAAGGGACCCACATCGGCGTAAGACGGCTCGGCGCCCATGAAGACCGGCGTCAGCACCATCTGCCCCGCCACCGCAAAGCAATGAAGGCAGAGATGATGGCCGAACAGGTTCCAGCCCCACGGGTCGGTCGGATGCGGCTCGCCGTAAAGCGAGAAGATGAAGCTCCATTCGCCCAATATATGCGGGCCGCCGATCAGGTCGCCGATGAAGCGGTTGAGCCGCATCACGTCGCGCGATTTCTCGAACCCCTTGGCGCTGAGGCTCGCCCGCAGCACGTCGAGCACCGCCTCGCGCTGCGCGTCCGGCAGCTCTTCCAGGCGCAGGCCCCAATCCTCGATCCACAACTCGGTGTTCTGCCAGCGGCGGCCCTGATGGGAATCGACCGGGAAGCACGAGGCCGCGCGCTGCTCGGGCGAGAGCCGCGCGATCAGGGCCTTTGCCGCCGCCACCATCGCCTCGGCCGGCGCGCCGTTGGGCTGAAGCGCGTAAAGGCCCGGGACGACCGTGCCGTCCGTCGTAACGCCGGTGAAGGGCTTCGCAAAGCGCGCCTCGCGCTCGGCCGCCATCTCGCGGCCGCGCGGGCTGCCGGCGCGCGCCTCGGCATGCGCCCGCGCGGTCGGCGCGCCGACCTTCGATTGCGCCGCCGTGGGCAGGAAGGGCCGATAGTCGGGCAGACTCATCCACGTCTCCTCGCCAAGGGTCGGCGGCCATCATAGGCGGCGCAGGTCTGCGATGCGACGGGTCAGGCTTGATTTTGCCTGGGCCGGCGCTTTTGATCGGACGCGAGGAAAGATCGGGAGCGGATCATGGCGCAGTTGCATTTTGCCGTCTTCATGGAGGCGGATTCCAACTATCACCTCTCGGGCTGGCGCCTCTCCGACACTTATGCCGATACCGGCCTCAGCCTCGAGCGCTGGACCGAGCTCGCCCATACCATGGAGCGCGGCAAGCTCGACATGATGTTCATCGCGGACAGCCATGGCGTCGCCGGGATCAACGACATCGAGACCTTGAGCCACAGCTCGCGGGTCGGCCGGTTCGAGCCGTTCACCATCCTCTCCGCCCTTTCCTCCGTCACGACCCATCTGGGGCTCGCGGCGACGTCGTCCACGACATATAACGAGCCCTATACGGTCGCGCGCATGTTCGCCTCGCTCGACCATTTGAGCGGCGGGCGCGCGGGATGGAACTTCGTCACCGGCGCCAACCGCGAAGACGCCTTCAATTTCGGCCACAAGGATCATATGCCGCACGCGCAGCGCTATGACCGCGCCGAAGAGTTCGCCGACGTCGTGCGCGGCCTGTGGGACAGTTTCGAGGACGACGCGTTTCTGCGCGACAAGGAGACGGGCCGCTTCTTCGATCCCAAGAAGCTCCACGTCCTGAACCACAAGGGCAAGTATTTCACCGTGCGCGGCCCGCTTTCCGTGGCGCGGCCGCCGCAGGGCCATCCGGTGCTGATCCAGGCCGGGAAATCCGAGCCGGCGCGCGAATTATCGGCGCGCGTCGCCGACGCGGTCTTCACGTCGCAGGCGACGCTCGAGGACGCGCGCGCGTTCTATGCCGACGTGAAGGGGCGGCTCAAGAAATATGGCCGCTCGCCCGACGATGTGAAAATCCTGCCGGGCGTCGCCATCTTCACCGGCCGCACCGCGGCCGAGGCCCAGGCGAAATACGAACGGCTCCATGCGCTCGTCAACCCCAAGTCGGCGCTCGCGCTGCTGACCGAGCGGCTCGGCGGTATCGACCTTTCGGGCCTGCCCTTCGACGGACCGGTGCCCGAGATGAAGGGCAACGATGTGCGCATGAGCAACCCGACCGAGCTGTCGGCGCTCGCCCATCGCGAGAACCTGACGATCCGGCAATTGGCCTATCGCTATGCCGCGGCACGCAGCCATTGGATGATCATCGGCTCGGCCAGCGAGGTCGCCGACCGTCTCGAGGAATGGTTCGTCACCAAGGCGGCCGACGGGTTCAACCTGTTGCCGACGACCCTCCCCGGCGCGCTCGACGATTTCGTCGATCTCGTGGTGCCGGAACTGCAGCGCCGCGGCCTGTTCCGCACCGAGTATGAAGGCCGCACCCTGCGCGAGAATCTGGGCCTGCCGCGGCCGGCGAACCGCTTCGTCGCGCCGGCCACGCCGCGCCAGGCCACGGCATGACGGATGATGCCGAGAAAGGATCCTTCAGGGAGCTGTTTGAAGGAACCCGCGGGCTTTATTCCGCGCTGATCATCGGCAGTCTCGCGCTTCACGCGACCCAGATCCTGGTGATCGCGATCATCATGCCAACCATCGTCGCCGATGTCGGCGGCGCGGTGTTCTACACATGGGCCGCCATGCTGTACACGATCGGTTCGATCGTGGGCGCGTCCTCGACCGGCGCGGTGTGGGCGCGGCTCGGCCCCCGCAACGGATACACGCTCGCAGCCGTCACCTTCGCGCTCGGCACGATCGCGTGTGCCTTGGCGCCCAGCATGATCGCGCTGGTGGCGGCGCGCGGCGTTCAGGGTTGGGCCGGCGGGCTCGTCTCGGGCGGCGCCACCGCGCTCATCACCAGCCTTTACGATGCGCGGCTCAGGACCCGCATCCTCGCGCTGTCGCAGGCGACTTTCACCTGCTGCCATCTGAGCGGGCCGATCGTGGGCGGCCTGGTCGCGGCCATCCATTGGTGGCGGGGCTCGTTCTGGCTGATGGTTCCGCTGATGCTGGCGTTTGCGGCGATCGCCCGGTTCAAGATCCCGGAAGCGCTCGATACCGATCCGCAGCGCGGGCGCATGCAGCCGTTCCCGCTGACGCGGCTGCTGACCCTTGCGTTGGGGGTGTTCTGCATCGCGGCGACCGGGCCCGTCGAAGGTGCGGCGGCGCGCGCCGTCCTTATCGCCGCGGCGGTCCTCCTGGTGGGGATCGCGTTCCGGCTCGACCGCGACGCCGGCAACAAGCTGTTCCCGGCACATGCGGTGTCTCTGACCGCGCCGATCGGGCTGGCATTGTGGATCCTGTCGCTTCACGCCATGACGCAGACATCGGTGACCTTGTTCCTGCCGCTCTTGCTGCAGGTCGTGCATGGCGTATCGCCGCTCTTCGTCAATTTCGTCACGATCACGATCTCGTTCGGCTGGACCGTCGGGTCGTTCGGCGCCTCGGGCTGGTCCGGCGGACGCGAGCGCATCGCCCTCTGGTCCGGGCCGCTCATCGCGTTCGCGGCACTTGTGTGCCTCACCTCGGTGGCGCTTCTGCCGGGGCTTGCGATGTTGACGCTCTGCGCCTTCACGATGGGAACCGGAATCGGCATCTACAACGTGCACCTCGTCGCGCGCACCATGGAGGGGGCGGGGCCAGGCGAGCAGCGCACCACCGCCGCGGCGCTCACCTCGGTCCGCTCGCTCGGCACGGCCTTCGGAGCCGCGATCGCGGGCGTGATCGCGCATGCGGCCGGGCTGACCGATGCGGCCGATCCCGTGTCGGTTGGCCGTGCGGTCTCGGCGGTCTATGGCTTCTGTTGGATCCCGCTGGCCCTTGCCGTGCTGTTCATGTTCCGCTTCATCCGCGTCGCGGTTCCGCGCGTGGCGCCGCTCGCCGCGCCAGCCGACTGAGAAACCCCGGACCTTTCGCAAATCACCCCGCCCCTCCCGGCTCCCACAACGATGGGCTTGCCATGCCGTGGTCGGTGCGATATAACTAACTGACTGGTTAGTTATTAGTGGCGGACGATGGCGGATGGCACGACACGGTGGCGGCGGCGCAAGGAGGCGCGGCCGGCGGAGATCGAGGCGGCGGCGCTCCAATGCTTTGCCGAGCGCGGCTTCGCCGCCTCCTCGCTCGACGAGATCGCGGCACGGGCCGGCGTCACCAAGGGCACGCTCTATCTCTATTTCCGGAGCAAGGAGGACCTCTTCAAAGCGGTGGTCCGGGGCGCCCTCGTCACGCGCATCATCGCGGTCACCGAGACCTTGTCGACGACGGAGACGGCGCGCGAGCAGCTCGAACGCCTCTTCACCGCCTGGCCGACGATCCTCACGATCCCGCATGTGAGCGCGATCCCGAAGCTCATCATCTCCGAGGCCGGCAATTTCCCCGAGCTGACCCGCTTTTATCTCGACGAGGTGATCGCCCGCGGCCGCGCCGCCGTCATCGCGATCCTCAGGCGCGGCATAAGACGCGGCGAGTTCCGCAAGATGGATCCCGATGTCGCGTTCTATGCGCTCATCGCGCCGGTGCTGATGGCGATCGTGTGGAAGCACACATTCGAGCGCCACGACGGCAAGCCGCTCGATGTCGAGGCGCTTGCCGCCGCCCATCGCTCCATCGTCTTCGACGGACTCTTGTCGGAAAGGACGAAACCATGAGACGCGCGATCATCATCGTGCTCGTGCTCGCGGTGGTCGCGGCCGCGGGATACGCCACCTATCGCTATTATCCGCGCGAGACGGCAGGCGGCGCGCTCGTGCTCTATGGCGACGTCGATGTCCGCGAGGTCGATCTTGCGTTCAAGGTCGCGGGCCGCGTCACGACGTTCCCGCCCGAAGAAGGCGACCATCTCGCGAAGGGCGGCGTGGTCGCCACGCTCGACCCGCGCTATTTCGAGAACGACCTCCATATCGCCCGCGCGAAAGAAGCGGCGCAGGAAGCCGTCGTCGCCCGGTTCGATCACGGCTCGCGCCCGGAAGAGATTGCGCAGGCGCGCGCGAATGCCGAGCTGGCTCGCGTCGCGATGGAGAACAACGAAGTCACCTTCAAGCGCCAGGAAACCCTCCTCGGCAACGAGGTCGCCTCGAAACAGGCCTACGACAACGCACAGGCGGCCTATCGCCAATCCGAAGCGCAACTCAACTTCGCCGAGGGCGCCCAGCGTCTCGCCGAATTGGGTCCGCGCCAGGAGGATATCGACCAGGCCCATGCCCAGCTCGCGCAGGAGCAGGCGAACGTCGCCGTCAGCGAGCTGGATCTTGCCGATGCGACCTTGGTGGCGCCCGCGGACGGCTTCATCCTGACCCGGGTGCGAGAGCCGGGCAGCATCGTCACCGCCGGCGAGACCGTCGCGACCTTCGCGCTCGACCGGCCGGTCTGGGTCCGTGCCTATGTCGACGAGCCCGATCTGGGCCGTGTGGTGCCGGGCATGGCGGCCGACATCACGACGGATTCAGCACCCGGCAAGCATTATCGCGGCTATGTGGGATTCATCTCCCCGGTCGCCGAATTCACGCCCAAGACGGTGGAGACGCGCACCTTGCGCACCGACCTCGTCTACCGTTTGCGCGTCATTGTCGACGCCCCGGATCAGATGCTGCGTCAGGGCATGCCCGTCACGGTCACGCTCGCGCGGTGAAGCGCCATGGATGACCCGCTTGTCTCGATCGAGGGCGTGAGCAAGAGCTTCGGCGCGAGCCGTGCCATCGACGGCGTCAGCGCGACGATCGCGGCGGGCCGGATCACCGGGCTCGTCGGGCCCGACGGCGCCGGCAAGTCGACCCTGCTGCGGCTCATGGACGGGCTTCTGAAGCCCGACGCGGGCCGCATCCTGGTGCTGGGCCATGACAGCGTGCGCGCGGCGCCGGCGATCCATCTCTCCACCGGCTATATGCCGCAGCGCTTCGGGCTCTATGCCGACCTCACGGTGCACGAGAACCTGACGCTATATGCCGATCTGCGCGGCGTGACCGGGGCCGAGCGGCGCCAGGCGTTCGAGCAGCTCCTGGGGTTCACCGGCCTTGCGCCGTTCCAAAGCCGGCTTGCCGGCAATCTTTCCGGGGGGATGAAGCAGAAGCTGGGGCTCGCCTGCACCCTCGTGCGCAAGCCGCGCGTGCTGCTTCTCGACGAGCCGAGCGTCGGTGTCGATCCCATCTCGCGGCGCGAGTTGTGGCGCATGATCACGACGCTCGTCGATGACGGCACCGCCGTGGTATGGAGCACGTCCTATCTCGACGAGGCGGAGCGCTGCGACGAGGTGCTGCTGCTGCACGAGGGAAAGGCGCTTTACGCCGGTCCGCCGCAAGGATTGACCCGGCGCGCGGAGGGATGCGCCTTCCTGGTGGAATTGGGCGGCGAGATCGAGCGCGCGCGGCTGGGCCGCCTGCTGCGCCGACCGGACGTGTCGGATTTCCTGATCCTCGGCCGGGCGGTTCGGCTCGTCCTGAAAGAAGCCGCGGGGTCGCCGCCGCCCGATCTGTTGGCCGCGATTGGCGCCACCTCCGCGCGCGCGGTCGCGGCGCGGTTCGAGGATGCCTATGTGGCGCTGCTTGGCGGCGCGCCGGCGGCAGCCGAAGAGCCGGCGCCGATCGCGGCACCCTCCGCCGACCGCGGCACCGTGATCGAGGCGCGCGACCTCACCAAGCGGTTCGGCAGCTTCGTCGCCGCCGACCGCATCACGTTCCAGATCCGGCGCGGCGAGATTTTCGGGCTGCTGGGTCCCAACGGCGCCGGCAAATCCACCACCTTCAAAATGATGTGCGGGCTGTTGCGGCCCACCTCCGGCGCGGCGCAGGTCGCGGGCGTCGACCTCATCAAGGCGGGGTCGTTGGCGCGCCGCCGCATCGGCTACATGGCTCAGAAATTCTCGCTCTATGGCGATTTGAGCGTGCGGCAGAACCTCGATTTCTTCGCCGGCGTCTATGGCATCGAGGGCCGCGCGCACCAGGCGGCCACGGAGCGCATGGTCGCGCGCTTCGCGCTCGAGCCCTATCTCGACGCCGCCGCCGATCAGCTTCCGTTGGGGTTCAAGCAGCGTTTGGCGCTGGCCTGCGCCGTGATGCACGAGCCGGCGGTGCTGTTTCTGGACGAGCCCACATCGGGCGTCGATCCGCTGACCCGGCGCGAGTTCTGGCGCGACATCAACGAGATGGTGGCGCGCGGCATCACCATCATGGTGACGACCCACTTCCTCGACGAAGCGGAATATTGCGACCGCATCGCGCTCGTGTTCGCGGGCCGCGTGATCGCGCTTGGATCGCCTGCCGAGCTGAAGGCGGGCGTTGCCGGACCGGCGCTCCCCGAGCCGACGCTCGAGGATGCCTTCATCACCCTCGTCGAACGGAGCGGCCATGCCAAAGCCGCCTGAGACATCGTCCGCGGCGCGCCGCATCGGGGCCTTGGTGCGCAAGGAGCTTTTGCAGGTCCTGCGCGATCCATCGAGCCTTCTGATCGGCGGCGTGCTGCCGGTGCTGCTGCTTTTCCTCTTCGGCTATGGCGTGTCGCTCGATCTTCAGAACATCAAGGTCTGCGTCGTGGTGGAGCAAACCTCGCCGATGACGACCAGCTTTGCCGCGTCGCTCGCCCACTCCCCCTTCTTCAGCGCGCGCTGGGTCCGCGACCGACGCCAATGCGAGGGCGACCTGGTGGCGGGACGGATCAAGGGGATGGTGGTGCTTCCGGCCTCGTTCCAGGCCTATTCGATGCGGTCCGACGACGCGCCGATCCAGGTGCTGGTCGATGGCAGCGACACCAACACCGCGGGACTTGTGCAGAACTATCTCGTCGGGCTGTGGCAGAACTGGCTCGATGAGGAGCAGATGATGCACGCCGAGACGATGACGCCGCCGGTCAATCTCGTGCCGCGCATCTGGTACAACCCGGCGCATGAAAGCCGCGACTTTTTGCTGCCGGGCCTGGTCGCGCTCAACATGACCCTGGTGGGCACGTTGCTGACGGCGCTCGTCGTGGCGCGCGAGTGGGAGCGCGGCACGATGGAAGCGCTGATGGCGACGCCCATCGGCATTGTCGAGCTGCTGATCGGCAAGATCACGCCCTATTACCTTTTGGGCATGGCGGCGATGGCGCTGTCGGTCGGCACCACCATCCTGGTGTTCCAGGTGCCGTTCCGCGGCTCGCTTCTGGTGCTTGCGGGCGTGTCGTCGGTGTTCCTGGTGGCGATGCTGGCGATCGGCCTCTTGATCTCGACGATCGCCCGCAATCAGTTCGTGGCAAGCCAGGCGGCGCTTATCCTGGGCTTTCTGCCGGCGACGATGCTGTCGGGCTTTCTGTTCGAGATACCCAGCATGCCGCTGCCGATCCGCATCCTCACCTATGCGCTGCCGGCGCGGTATTTCGTGCCGAGCCTGCAGACCCTGTTTCTGGCCGGCGACGTGCGCGCCGTGTTGCAGCCGAACGCGCTCGCCATGGGCTTCATCGCCCTGATCGTGCTGGGCGCGGTTGCGCGCGTGACCCGGCTGAGGCTCGACTGACTCATGTGGCAACGCATCCGCTTTCTCATCGTCAAGGAATTGCTGGCGCTGTGGCGCGATCCGCGGTCGCGCGCGATCCTGATCGTGCCGCCGGTGGTGCAGCTCATCGTGTTCTCGTTCGCCATGACGCAAGAGGTGACTTCGGTCCGTCTCGCCGTGCTGAACGAGGATCTGGGGCGGCCATCGCGCGAGCTCGTGGAGCGCTTCGCGTTCGCGCCTTATTTCTCGGACGTGCGCGCGCTCAAAAGCGACGGCGAGGTGCGCCAGGCGCTCGATTCCGCCGACGCGATCGCCGTGCTGCGGATCGGCGAGGATTTCTCGCGCGACATCGCCGCCGGAAAGCCCGCGGATGTCGAGCTCATCCTCGATGGGCGGCGCTCCAACGCCGCGCAGATCGTCGAGGGCTATGCCACCAACATCGTCGCGGCCTATAACGCCGACCTCATCGCGGCAGGCGGTCTCGTCCATCCGCCGAGCGTCGTCGTCGCGCGGAGCTGGTTCAATCCCAACCTGACGGCGCGTTGGGGCACCGTGCCGGGTCTCATCGGCACGTTGACCATGCTCTTGGGCATGGTGGTGACGGCACTGTCGGTAGCGCGCGAGCGCGAGCTCGGCACCTTCGAGCAGCTTCTTGTCTCGCCGCTCCGGCCGATCGAGATCCTGATCGGCAAGGCGGTGCCGGCCTTCATCGTCGGCATCGGCGAGGCGACCCTTATCCTGGTGATCGCCGTGCTGGCACTGGGCGTGCCGTTCGTCGGCAGCCTGGCGCTCCTTTATGCGGGTCTCGCGGTTTATATCGCCGCGGTGATCGGCGTCGGCCTGTTCATCTCGTCGCTCGTGGCGACGCAACAGCAGGCGATCCTCGGCGCCTTCACCTTCTTCGCGCCCGCGCTGCTACTGTCGGGGTTCTTCACGCCGGTCGAGAACATGCCGCGCTGGCTCGCGCCGGTGACCCTGGGCGATCCGATGCGGTATTTCACCGTGATCTCGCGCGGCGTCTTCCTCAAGGCGATGCGGCTCGCCGAGGTGGCGCAGAATCTCTGGCCGATGGCGGTGATCGCGCTCGTCACCTTGTCGGCCGCGACCTGGCTCTTCGGACGGCGGCTCGAATAGACCCTAATGCGCCGCCGCGCGGAGCTTGCGGAAATCGATGTCGCTCTCGAGCGCGAGATAAGTAAAGGCGGTCCACACCGCGGCCGCCTTCGCAAGTTGCGGCGGATCGATCTTGTCCAGCGTGTCGTCGGCGGTGTGGTGCGTGTCGAAATAATCGAGCCCGTCCTGGCGCAGCGAGGCCACGGGCACGCCCAGTTCGCCCAGCCCGTGCACATCATCGCCGCCGCGCAGCGCCGGCGTGCGGTCGAGGATCGCGCCCAGCGGCGGAAGCAGGGTACCGCCCAAAATGCGGCCGAAATCGCTTGTGGCCGCGCCCGCCGGAAGCTGGACCGCCAAGACGGGGCGGGCGCCGAAATCCGCCTCGGACGCGATCACGATCTTGCCGGCGTCGGCCGCGTGCGCCTTGGCATAGGCCGGGCCGCTGAAATCCATCTCTTCGGAGCCGAAGAGCACGACCCGCAAGGTCCGCCGCGGGTGTTGGGGCAGCGCGGCGATAAGCCGCCCCACCTCGGTCACGATGGCATCGCCCGCGCCATCGTCGGTGGCGCCGGTGCCAAGATCCCAGGAATCGAGGTGCGCACCGATCAGCACGACCTCATCCGGCCGCTCGCTTCCTTTCACTTCGGCCACCGTGTTCCAGCTTTGCCCGGCATGCACGCTCGGCGTCAGCACCAGCCGCAGCTTGACCGGTCCGCGCGCGGCCATCCGCTCCAGCAGGTCGGCGTCGGGCATGGACAAAGCCGCCGCGGGGATGCGCTTGACGCCGTCCATGTAGTTGAGCGCGCCGGTATGCGGCAGACGATGCGAATCGGTGCCCAGCGAACGGTGCAGATAGGCAACCGCGCCGCGCCGCGCGGCCTCCGACGGGCCGAGGCGCCGGATCGGGTTGGCCGCGCCATAGCCGGAGCCGTCCTGGAAGCGCACCATGCGCTGCGTCACGACCGCGATCTTGCCGTCAAGCGAGCCGGGCGGCGCCGCGAGCAGGTCGGCATAGGTGCGGAACAGCGCGATCTCGGCCTCGATCCCCGACGCCGGCGTTGCGACCGATCCGCCCAGCGCGGTAATGGCGAGATGCTGTGGCACCGGCGACACGACATCGGCGGTCTCGACACCGCGGACCCAGACCCAGATCGGGAACGGCTCGGTATGGATGTCGTCATAATGATCGGCGGCGAGATGCGCCTTGGCCCAGGCGACCGCACGCACGATCGCCTCGGTGCCGGCAAGCCGCTGCCCGACCTCAGTGGTGAGCGATTCCACGGTCGCGAAGGAACGCGGGTCGGCGAGCGCCTGTTGCGCGAGCCGCGCGGCGGTTTCCGCAGGCGTCGGATCAGCGGCCTTGGCGGTAAGCGCGACGCCGGCGGTCAGCGTCAGCGCGAGCAGCATTTTTGGGGGAGAAAGCATTGCTCACTCTAAGCCGGCGCCAGCCGGCGCCGCAATCACTCAACGTTGCGTGAGCGCCGGTGGCACGTTAGCCTCAACCCGTCATTTCGGGGCGGAGTTTCGATGAAGGCATCGCTTTTCTGCAGCGCGCGCTACATGGGACGAACCGAGCGCGAAGGGTGGCCGCTTCCGGCCGACACGTTCTCGACCGACGTGGCGGTCCGCTCGATGCAAACGACGTTCGACCAGTTCCGTCTCGCCGACGAGTTCGGCTTCGACTGGGTCACGTGCGCCGAGCATCATTATTCCTCCTTCTCGCTGACGCCCAATCCCATGGTGATGGCCGGCGCGCTGACCCAGATCGTGAAGCGCGCGAAGATCGCGATCCTGGGTCCGACCATCCCGATCCTCAATCCGGTGCGCGTGGCGGAAGAATTCGCCATGGTCGACACGATGTCAGGCGGCCGTCTCATCGCCGGCATGATGCGTGGCACGCCCAACGAATACGTGACCTACAACATCAACCCGTCGGAATCGCGCGAGCGCTTTGCCGAGGCGCTCCATCTCATCCGCCGCGCCTGGATCGAGACGCAGCCCTTCGGCTGGCTGGGCCGCTATTACCAATACCGGACGGTCTCGATCTGGCCGCGCCCGGTGCAGAAGCCGCATCCGCCTTTGTACATGTCGGGCGCCTCGCCCGAGGCCGGCGATTTCGCGGCGAAGAACCATATCGGGCTGGGCTTTGCCTTCACCACCGTGCCCGGCGCCAAGAAGTCCGTGACCTATTACCGCGAACGATGCCACGCCTATGGCTGGGACCCGCAGCCCAGCGACATCATCTACCGCGCCATGTTCCATGTCGCCGATACGGACGAGCAGGCATTTGCGGATGTCAGCACCTTGCCGCCGCGCGTGAGCCTCTCCGAGCAGAACGCCGCCATCTCGCAGGCCCTGCTCGAGACCGAGTATTACGGCCGCGACAAGATGGAACAGCGTCAGCGCACGTCGCGGCGCGAGCTGGCGGAACGGATCGAGCTTGGCCAGATCATCGTCGGCAGCCCCGAGACGGTGCTGTCCCAGGTGAAGCGGATCCGCGACGAGGTGGGCGCGGGCATCGTCGACTGTGTCGTCGGGGTTCAGCTTGGCGAGCGCACATTGCACTCGATCGAGACATTCGGCACGAAAGTGCTGCCGCGCATGCGTGACTGGTAGGCGATGATGGACAAGACCAATTTCGCGCGACGCAGCATCGATATCGACGGACACGCATTCGGCTATGCCGAAGCCGGCAGCGGCGATGCCCTTCTCTGCATCGACGGGCGGCTGGGGCTAAGGCCCTCGCGCGCCCATGCGCTGATGGCGGAGCAGAGACGGGTCATCGTGCTCGACCATCCCGCGGGCGGCCGCGAGCCGGCACACGCGCTGGGCGGTGCGCTGACGCGGATGGGCATCGAGCGCTGCGACCTGATGGGCCATGGATCGGGGTGCGAGACCGCGCTGTGGCTGGCGCTCGAGCGGCCGCAGAATGTGGGCGCGATCGTGCTGGTGGCGCCGACCGCGCTGGGCCCGCGCCACGCCCTCTCCGGCGATCTCAAATCCGCGCTTTTTGCGCATCCGGAGCGGCAGCCCGACCTCCCCTCCATCCGCGTGCCCCAGCAAGCCGATGGCGACCGGGCGCTCGAGGACAAAATGCGCGAGCTGAAGATGCCGGTGCTGGCGCTGTTCGGCACCGAGGACCCGCTGGCGCCGCCCGAAGCCGCCGACCGCTATCGCGCCGCGCTGGCCGATTGCAACCTCGCCTTCGTCTATGACGCGGCGCACGCGATCGACATCGAGCGGCCCGAGGCGGTGGCGCAATGGACGCTCGACTTCGTCGAGCGCCGCGACCTCTTCCTCGTCAGCCGCGAAAGCGGGCTGACATTGCCGTAAGACGCTTCGCTGGTCCGCGGAAGCATTCCTCGCTGGTCGATCGTCATGGCCGGACTTGATCCGGCCATCCACGTGGATGCGCGGGTCAAGCCCGCGCATGACGGATCGTTGCGGGATTGATGCGCCCCACGCGTGACCCAGGATTGTCGGGCTAGGCCATCACCCGAGCGCGATGATTTCCGGCGCGATGGTGCCGAGACGCTTGGCGCCGTCAGCGGTCACGACCACGGAATCGCCCCATACGACGTCGGGCCATCCTTCCATCGCCACCACCGGCTTGGTGATGAAGGACGTGTTCTCCTCGATGATCCAGCGCCTTGCCTCTTCCGGCGAGACCGAGAAGACATAGGCCGGGCGGTCATCGCCAAGCCCGCGTCCATGCATCAGGAACTTGATGCGGTAGGGCGTTCCCTTGGCGAGCGCGACGACGCGCTCCGCGAGATCGCCAAGCGTGATGCCGGGTCGGCAGGCCTCGTTGCACGCGGCGACCGCCGCTTGCTGCAGCGCCCACATCCCATGGAGAACGGGCGACACGGTGCCGAGCGCCGCCATCGTCGTCACCTGGCCGCAATATCCGGCCCAGCGCCCTTCGACTTCGACCCGAAGCAGATCGCCGCGCTCGAACCGGCGCAGGGTCGGCGGACCGGCCGAGACCATCTGCTCGGGCGCACCGGCCGACCACATGATCATGGCCGGGATCTCGCCGCCGCGCTCGATCATCGCGGCGATCATCGCGGCATAGACCTCGGCCTCGGTGACGCCGGGCCGTGCGCGATCGCGCATCGCCGCGATCGCCGCTTCGGCAAGCAACACGGAGCCGCGCAGGAACGCGATCTCCTCATCGCTTTTGACATAGCGCGCGCGGTCGAGAAGATCGGTGCAATCGACGATGTCGGCGCCCGGAAACGCCGCGACGAGATCGGCGTGGAACCGGTGCGTCACGATCCCGTCGGCAAAGCGCGGCACCTCGGAGAGACCCGCGACGCCGATCCGCATCCTGGCGCGGCCCATTTCCCGCAATCGCGCGATCAGCCCTTCGCCGAAGGCCCGGCCGTGAGAGCGGATATCGTCGATCCAATCCTGCTGCGCCTGCCATTTCCGTGGCGCCACGTCGGGAACGGTGATCGCCGTCACCGCGCCTTCCATCGGAAACACGGCGCCCACCTCGAACGAGAAGCCGCCGATGCCGGTGAGATAGCGCGAATAGGCCGAGAAATGGTCGTGATGGCCGGTATGGGGCGGCACGACGATCACGTCGATCCCCGCGTGCGCCATCATCCCGCGCACATGCTGCCAGCGCCGATCGCGTTCGGCCGTTGAGAACCGCCGCGGGATCGCACCGGTCATGGGAAAGCTCCCTTTGTCGTCCTTGTCGCCCGCAGTCTATTCGTGCCAAAAAAGTGCCGCAACGTACGGGCGATCGTGGCGGCTCAGCGGCGGTGCAGCAGGAACATGCGCATGGCGCCGTATTTCTTGGCCGATTCGGTCATGCCGACATAGTCGCAGCTGAATTCGTCGCCGCATTCGAATTCGAGCGCGGCGGCGAAGGTTTCGGTGACATAGACGCATTCCTCCGGCGTCACCGGCTCGATGCGCGCCGCGCGGCTCACATGGGCACCGAAATAGTTGGTCTTCTTGAGCACGGGGTCGAGCGCCGCATAGGCGGGCCCCAGATGCCCGCCGACGCGCAAAGCGAGATGCGCCGGCAGCTTCGCCGCGGCGAGGTCGAGCTTCTTCATCGCCGCCTGAAGCTCGAGCGCGCAGCGCGCGGCCTGCCCCACATCCTCGAACACCACGAACAGCCCGTCGCCCCACGTGTTGGCAAAGCTGATGAACGGGTCATAGCGGTGCAGCGTCTGGCCAACCGCGCCCCACAGCACGCTCACGAAATGCGGCAGCTCGGCGTCGTTGAGCTTGCTGAAGCCTTTCACGTCGCCGAACAGCATCGCGCGCACCACCCGGTGTCCGGCCTCGGCGACGGGCGGCGCGTCGTTGACATCTTCTTCCTCGAGCGAACCGCACGGGATGATCGTCTGCGGCAAGCCGGCCTGGCGCCAGCGCGCGACATTGAGGGCGGTGCCCGAGACCCCGGTCGCAGGTCCGCCGTCCCACACCGCCACCTGCTCCACTTCGCTCCCGAGATGCCGGGTGCGCAAGACCGCCAGCCCCATGCCGATGCGGCTGCAATAGGTGAAGAGGTGATCATCGCCGAGATACCGGTCCTCGGTCGCGTAGCGGACGGTCGAGGCCGCGGCGATGCAGGCCTCGAACCGACGGACCCAGTCCGGCCCCGCGGGCCGGACCGCCACCTCGACGAACTCGTCGATATCGAACGGCAGCACGACGTGAAGGCTCGCCGCGCGCTTCAGCAGCGCTTCGGCGAACAGGATGTCCGCGCCCGCCGTAAGCGAGCCGTAGCCGTGACCGACCCGAGAGCCTTCGAGATGCGCGTCGATCCGCTTGCGCACGAGCGGCTCGTCGCCCGGCAGAAGCCGTCCTGTCGTTCCGGGCGCCGCCAGCCGGTGGCCGGTATAGAAGATCACGTGCGGCGGCGCGAACTCAGCGGCCACCACCTTGGGATCGAGCCCTTTCAGCTCCAGCACCAGGCGAAGCTGCTTCCATGTCGAGGCGAGCGCCGCGTAATCGCCGCCGCTGATGCGGTTTGCGCGGATCGCTTCCGGGATGAGGCCGCGGGCGGCCGCGACGTCGCCCAACAGGAACGCCGCCTCGATCCGAGTCGCGTAGAGGTAATAGTCGTCTTCGGCGCCGGCACCCAGTTCAGCGGACACTTGGCGCGCAAGATTCAGCGACTTGGCTTCTTCGCCCGCGACGAGCCGCAATGTCGCGGCGTTGATGCCGGGATAATAGTTGCGCGTGCGCGCATAGATCGATTCGTAGCGGTCGGCGGCGATCGTGGCCTTGCGCCGGCGCTCGTCGTCCGAGGCGGCAAGCGCCTCGTCCTTCAAGAGACGCGCGTCGAGCGCCGCGATGTCGTCGTGCTGATCCTGCGCGGCCGCAAGCCCCATCTCGTTGAATTTCTTGCGGGCGAGATCGGTCGCCCCGGCGCGCGCCAGGCACAGCACGGCGCGATGCTTCAGCCACAGAGCGTCGGGAAACTCTGCGAGCCCCTGCATCGCGAGATCGTGCGCCTTGAACAGCGTCCCGTCGCGTTCGAAGACCCCGACGGCAGCGATCCAATCCGCCGCCGACGCGGGTTTTGCCGGCAACGGATCACCGCCCTCTGCCATGCGCGTCCTCGAAGTCAGCAATGAATCATAACATTGCTTGGCAGCGGCAACCAGATCGCATGCATGCGGGAAAGCGCGTATTATAGGCGAATCGAGGCCAGAATCGGCCCATTCATCGAGGAAACGCAATGCGCCAGTTCACCCGTTCCGTCCTGATCGTGCTTGCGCTCGCCGGAATCGCGGCGCCGCACGCTGCCCGGTCCCAGGCCGCCCCCGACTATGCCGCCATCGTCGCGGCACCGGACCGGAGCGCGGCCGATCGCGAGAACGACAAGCGTCGCGCGCCCGAGAAGGTGCTGGCGTTTTCCGGCGTTCGCACCGGGTGGACGGTTTTGGATATGGGCGCCGGCGCCGGCTATGACACGGAACTGTTCGCGCGCGCCGTCGGGCCCACCGGCAAAGTCTATGCTCAGGATTCGGCCGAGGTGTTTCCGCGGCCGCAAAAGGCATGGGAAGAGCGCGCGAAGAGCCCGGCAATGGCGAACGTGACGCATGTGACGCGGCCCTATGACGATCCCGTGCCGCCGGACGTCAAGAATCTCGACCTCGTGACGTTCTTCTATTTCTATCACGACACGACCTACATGAAGGTCGACCGCGCCAAGATGGACAAGGCGCTGTTCGACGCGCTCAAGCCCGGCGGGTATCTCGTCATTGCCGATTACGCCGCGGCAAAAGGCGCCGGCACCTCGGTCGGCAAGACCTTCCACCGGATCGAAGAGAGCACCCTCATCTCCGAGGTCGAGGCGGCCGGCTTCAAAAAGGTCGATGAGGGCGATTTCCTGCGCAACCCGAACGACCCGCACAATATGCCGATCTTCCACCCGAC
>DATJLY010000313.1:0-7392 GCA_035509095.1 Allostellaceae bacterium
GGCTCGATCGGCCTGAAGGCGGTCGAGCCCGGCCGCCTCACCGCGCGTCAGATCGAAGCGGCGCGGCGCGCCATCACGCGCCACATCCGCCGCGTCGGGCGGGTGTGGATCCGCATCTTCCCCGACGTGCCGGTCTCGCAAAAGCCGGCCGAGGTGCGCATGGGCAGCGGCAAGGGCACGCCCGAATTCTGGGTCTGCCGCGTGAAGCCGGGCCGCATCATGTTCGAGCTCGACGGCGTGCCGTTCGCGATCGCGCATGAAGCCTTCGATCTCGCATCGGCCAAGCTGCCGATCGCGACCCGGGTCGTGACGCGTTCCGGCGCGGAGGGGCAGCTATGAAAGCCGCGGACGTGCGTCAGAAGACCGATGACGAATTGACGGGCGAGCTCGATCGGCTCTCGAAGGAGGCGTTCAACCTGCGCTTCCAGAAGGCCTCGGGTCAGCTCGAGAACACCTCGCGCGTGCGCCACGTGCGGCGCGACATCGCGCGTATCAAGACCATCCTCCACGAGCGCGCCGCCAAGGCGACCTGAAGGGAACATCATGCCGAAACGGGTCCTCCAAGGGGTGGTGGTGAGCGACAAGGGCGACAAGACCGTGATCGTCCGGGTCGAGCGTCGCGTCATGCACCCCGTCTATAAGAAGTTCATCACGCGCTCCAAGAAATACGCGGCGCATGACGAGAACAACAGCTTCAAGACCGGCGACACCGTCCGGATCGAGGAAAGCCGGCCGATCTCCAAGCGCAAGCACTGGGTCGTGCTCGGCGCCGAGGGCGGCGCGGCGCAGGAGCGCGCGCCATGATCCAGATGCAGACGAACCTCGATGTCGCGGACAATTCCGGCGCGCGCCGGGTTCAATGCATCAAGGTGCTGGGCGGCTCCAAGCGCAAGACCGCGACGATCGGCGACGTGATCGTGGTCTCGGTCAAGGAGGCGATCCCGCGCGGCCGCGTGAAGAAAGGCGACGTGCATCAGGCCGTGATCGTGCGCACGGCGAAGGAGATCCGCCGCGCCGATGGCAGCGCGATCCGCTTCGACCACAACGCCGCGGTGCTGATCACCAAGCAGGGCGAGCCGATCGGCACCCGCATCTTCGGGCCGGTGACCCGCGAGCTGCGCGCGCGCAAATTCATGAAGATCGTCTCGCTCGCGCCGGAGGTGCTGTGACGATGGCCGCGAAGCTCAAGATCAAGAAGGGCGATCAGGTGATCGTCATCTCCGGCAAGGACAAGGGCAAGAGCGGCGAGGTGATCCGCGTCCTGCCCGAGGAGAACCGCGCCTTCGTGCAGGGCGTGAACATGATCAAGCGCCACACGCGCCAGGCCCCCGGCGAGCCGGGCGGCATCATCGAGAAAGAAGCGGCGATCCACATCTCGAACATCGCCCATCTCGACCCCCGCACGCAGAAGCCGACGCGCGTCGGATACCGATTTCTCGATGACGGCCGGAAGGTGCGCTTTGCCAAGCGCTCCGGCGAAGTCCTGGACCGCTGAGGAGCCGCCATGGCGACGCGTCTCAAACAGGAATATGACGAGAAGGTCCGGCCCGCGCTGAAGCAGCAGTTCGGCTACACGAACGACATGCAGGTGCCGCGGCTCGACAAGATCGTCGTCAATATGGGTGTGGGCGAGGCGGTGCAGGATGCCAAGCACATCGCCTCGGCGACCAAGGACCTGACCGCCATCACCGGGCAGAAGCCGGTGGTGACGAAGTCCAAGAAGTCCATCGCGACCTACAAGCTGCGCGAGGGCATGCCGATCGGCTGCAAGGTGACGCTGCGGCGCGACCGGATGTACGAATTCCTGGACCGGCTGGTGAACATCGCGCTGCCGCGCGTCCGGGACTTCCGCGGCCTGTCGCCCAAAAGCTTCGATGGCCGCGGCAACTACGCGCTGGGCCTCAAGGAGCAGCTCGTGTTCCCCGAGATCAATTACGACCAGGTCGATACCGTGCGCGGCATGGACATCGTCATCTGCACCACGGCCAGGACCGACGCCGAGGCGAAGGCCCTGCTCGCCGCCTTCCAACTGCCCTTCATCAGCTAGGTCCGAGGCCGACACCACCATGGCGAAGACCAGTTCCGTCAACAAGAATATCCGTCGGACGCAGCTTGCAAAGCGCATGGCGCCAAAGCGCGCGCGCCTCAAGGCGATCGCCCGCGACCGTGCGCTGCCGCCCGAGGAGCGCTTTGCCGCGCGCCTGAAGCTTGCCGAGATGCCGCGCAACGGCGCCGCGGTCAGGATCAGGAACCGCTGCGCGTTGAGCGGCCGGCCGCGCGGCTATTACCGCAAGTTCAAGCTGTCGCGCATCGCGCTGCGCGACCTCGCATCGTCCGGGCAGATCCCCGGCATGGTGAAGTCGAGCTGGTAGGAGGGAACGCATGACGATGAGCGATCCCTTGGGCGACATGCTGTCGCGCATCCGCAACGGACAGCGCGCGAAGAAGCCGTCGATCCAATCCCCCGCCTCGCGCATCCGCGCCAACGTGCTCGAGGTGCTGCAGCGCGAAGGCTATATCCGCGGCTATTCGCACGAGCATGTGCGCCCCGGCGTGGCCGAGCTGAAGATCGAGCTGAAATATGTCGATGGCGAGCCGGTGATCCGCGAGATCACGCGCGTGTCGAAGCCGGGCCGGCGCATCTATTCGCGGATATCGGACCTGCCGCGAATCTATAACGGGCTGGGCATCGCCATCCTGTCGACGCCGCGCGGCGTCATGTCGGACAACGAGGCCCGCGTCGCCAATGTCGGCGGCGAGGTCCTGTGCCGCGTCTTTTGAGGTAGCGCCATGTCTCGGATCGGAAAGCTTCCTGTCGCGCTGCCGGACGGCGTCACCGTCCAGATGGCGGGTGCCATGCTGACGGCGAAGGGCCGGCTCGGTTCGTTGTCGCTCGCGATCGACAACGACGTGTCGGCGAAGCTCGAGAACGGCGAGGTCGTGGTCGCGCCCAAATCCGAGACCAAGCGGGCGCGGATGATGTGGGGCACCACCCGCGCCCTCGTCAACAACATGGTGACCGGCGTCTCCAAGGGCTTCAGCCGCAATCTCGAGATCAACGGCGTCGGTTATCGCGCCGCGGTGCAGGGCAAGAACCTGGTGCTGCAGCTGGGATATTCGCACGACATCAATTTCCCGATCCCGGACGACGTGAAGATCGTGTGCGAGAGGCCGACGGTGATCGCCATCACCGGCGCGGACCGGCAACGGGTCGGCCAGGTCGCCGCGGTGATCCGCGCCTTCCGCAAGCCCGAGCCGTACAAGGGCAAGGGGATCAAATATGTCGACGAGACGATCCGCCGCAAGGAAGGAAAGAAGAAGTAGGGTGCGCTAGATGACCGCGAAATCAAAAGAGCTGTTCGAGCGGCGGCAGCGCCGCGTCCGTCACCGCATCATGACCGCGGCGCATACGCGCCCGCGGCTCTCGGTGTTCCGCTCCTCGCAGCACATCTATGCCCAGGTGATCGACGATACCGCGGCGCATACCGTGGCGGCGGCCTCCTCGCTCGACAAGGGCCTGCGCGAAAGCCTCAAGACCGGGGCCGACAAGGCCGCGGCGGCCGCGGTGGGCAAGCTGATCGCCGAGCGTGCCAAGGCCGCCGGCGTCACCTCTGTCGTGTTCGACCGCGGCGGCTATCTGTTTCATGGCCGGGTCAAGGCCCTGGCCGACGCCGCCCGCGAGGGCGGGCTTCAGTTCTAGGAAAGGAATCCCATGGCACGCACCCCGGGCGGTGGTGGCGGGCGCGGTCCGCGCGGCGAAGGGTCCGATCGGCCGCAGCGGCGGGGCCGCGACGGCGGGCGCGAGCGCGAGCGCGAGGATAGCGAGTTCGTCGAGAAGCTCGTCGGCATCAACCGCGTGGCCAAGGTGGTGAAGGGCGGCCGGCGCTTCGGTTTCGCCGCGATCGTGATCGTCGGCGACGCCAAGGGCCGGGTCGGCTATGGCGCCGGCAAGGCGCGCGAGGTGCCGGAGGCGATCCGCAAAGCGACCGAGCAGGCGCGCCGCGCCATGATCCGCGTGCCCTTGCGCGAGGGCCGCACCCTGCACCATGACATCACCGGCGCGTACGGTGCCGGCGAGGTGGTCGTGCGCGCGGCGCCCCAGGGCACCGGCATCATCGCCGGCGGTCCGATGCGCGCCATTTTCGAGGCGCTGGGCGTGCAGGACGTGGTGGCGAAGTCGGTCGGCACCTCGAACCCGCACAACATGATCAAGGCGACCTTCAACGCGCTCACCCGGTCCACCAACCCGCGTTCCGTGGCGGCGCGGCGCGGCAAGAAGGTGAGCGAGATCCTGGGCCGCCGGGGCGAGGCCGCCGTGGCGGCCGACGCACGGGAGTAAGGCATGGCCGACGCGAAATCCGGCGCCCGCATCAAGCTCACGCAGATCGGCAGCCCGATCGGGCGGCAAGCCTATCAGCGCGAGACCTTGAAGGGGCTCGGCCTCAACAAGCTGCACCGTTCGCGCGTGCTCGAGGATACGCCGTCGGTCCGCGGCATGATCGAGAATGTGAAGCACCTGGTCCGAGTCGAGCCGGCAACGTGATTGCCCGCGGTCGGGCTAAGATGGGATAATCGGTGGACGATGAAGCTCAACGAGATCAGGGATAATGCCGGGGCCCATTACCGCGCCAAGCGCGTCGGGCGCGGCATCGGTTCGGGCAAGGGCAAGACCAGCGGCCGCGGCGGCAAGGGTCAGACCGCGCGCACCGGCGTGGCCTTGAACGGGTTCGAGGGCGGTCAGACGCCGCTCCATCGCCGCTTGCCGAAGCGCGGCTTCACGCACGAGCCATTCCGCAAGGACATCCACATCGTGAATCTGGGCCGGCTGCAGCAGGCGGTCGACGCGGGCAAGCTCGCCGCCGGCGCCACGGTTGACGGCGCGGCGCTCGTTACGGCCGGGGTCCTGCGCCGGCTGGGCGACGGCGTCAAGCTTCTCGGCAAGGGCGAATTGAAGTCGCCGCTGACGATCGAGGTGCTGAGCGCGTCCAAATCCGCCGTCGACGCGGTCGAGAAACTGGGCGGCAAGGTGATCGTCACCGCGCCGAAGCCGGCCGCCGAGGCGGCCGAGGCTCCGGGGTCCTAGGATGCGATCCGTCGTGACGGAATTATCTGTCTCGTCTTCCCCGCGAAAGCGGGGACTCGCGACCGGCGACGTGCGGCTGCCCTGGGCCGCCGCTTCCGCGGGGGCGGCGACCGAGCTATTTCACTCTGTGTGGATCGGGGCCTAGGTCGATGGACGACCGACCCGAACCAAAGCGGCCGCCCTCCTTCGAGGGGAAGGGAAGGGTTGGGGGCTGGTCGCGGTACTGCATAGGCCGGCGCTAGCGCCGGAGGATGGCTTAAATGGCATCAGCCGCCGAACAACTTGCCGCCAGCATCAATTTTGGCGCCTTCGCCAAGGCCACCGAGCTCAAGAACCGCATCTGGTTCACGCTCGGCGCCCTGCTGATCTACCGGCTGGGGACCTATATCCCGCTGCCCGGCATCGATCCCCAGGTTCTGGCCGAAGTGTTCAAGCAGAATTCGGGCGGCATTCTGGGCATGTTCGACATGTTCTCGGGCGGCGCGCTCGGGCGCATGACGATCTTCGCGCTCACCATCATGCCGTACATCTCGTCCTCGATCATCGTGCAGCTCCTGACGGCGGTCTCGCCCGAGCTCGAGCAGTTGAAGAAAGAGGGCGAAACCGGACGCAAGAAACTCAATCAATACACGCGCTATGGCACGGTGTTCCTTGCCGTGATCCAGGCCTATGGCATCGCCGTCGGGCTCGAAGGATTGCGCGGGCCGTCGGGCCTTGCCGTCGTCACGCCGGGCCTCTTCTTCCGATTGACCACGGTCGTGACCTTGACCGGCGGCACCGTGTTCCTGATGTGGCTCGGCGAGCAGATCACCGCGCGCGGCGTCGGCAACGGCATCTCGCTCATCATCTTTTCCGGCATCGTCGCGCGCATGCCGTCGGCCTTGGCGGCGCTCCTTGAACTCGGGCGCACCGGCGCGCTGTCGACCTTCTTCATCATCCTGTTCCTGGTGCTGGCGATCGCGGTCGTGACCTTCATCGTGTTCATGGAACGCGCGCAGCGCCGCATCCTGGTCCAATATCCAAAGCGCCAGGTGGGCAACAAGATGTTCGGCGGCGAGGCCTCGCATCTGCCGTTGAAGCTCAACACCTCGGGCGTGATCCCGCCGATCTTCGCTTCGTCGCTGCTGCTGCTGCCGGCGACGGTTGCGAGCTTCAACCAGGGCCAGACCGGCTGGCTTGCCGACATCGCCGCCACGTTGGGCCACGGCAAGCCGCTCTACATCCTTCTCTATGTCGTGTTCATCGTCTTCTTCTGCTTCTTCTACACGGCGATCGTCTTCAACCCGACCGAGACCGCGGACAATCTGCGGAAATATGGCGGGTTCATCCCGGGAATCCGGCCCGGCAAGAACACGGCCGATTATCTCGACGAGGTGCTGACGCGGCTCACCGTGGTGGGCGCGCTCTATCTCGCCGGCGTGTGCGTGCTGCCGGAAATCCTGGTGTCGGAATACAACGTGCCCTTTTATTTCGGCGGCACGAGCCTGTTGATCGTGGTCAGCGTCACCATGGACACGGTGGCGCAGATCCATTCGCATCTCTTGGCCCACCAGTATGAAGGGCTGATCAAAAAGTCGAAACTGCGGGGGAGACGTGGGTGAACCTTATCCTGTTGGGCCCTCCTGGCGCGGGGAAGGGCACTCAGGCCAAGCGCCTTGAAGAGCGTGACGGGCTGATACAGCTCTCGACCGGCGACATGCTGCGGTCGGAGCGCGCGTCTGGAAGCGACCTGGGCCGCCGTGTTCAGGCGATCATGGACCGGGGCGAGCTGGTCTCTGACGAGATCATGATCGACCTCATTGCGCGGCGGATCGAAGCCATTGCCGGCGGCAAGGGCTTCGTGCTCGACGGTTTCCCGCGCACGGTGCCCCAGGCCGAAGCGCTCGACGCCATGCTGGCGTCGCACGGGATCAAGCTCGATTGCGTGATCGAGATGACGGTCGACGAGCCGGCGCTCATCGACCGTATCTCCGGCCGGTTCTCGTGCGCCAAATGCGGGGCGAGCTATCACGAGCGCTTCAACCCGCCCAAGGTCGAGGGCGGGTGCGACATGTGCGGCAGCCACGATTTCGTGCATCGGGCCGACGACAACGCCGAGACCGTCCGGACCCGCCTTGCCGCCTACCGCGCCCAGACCGCGCCGATCCTGCCCTACTACAAGGCCAAGGGCCTGTTGCGCCAAGTCGACGGCATGAAGGCGCCCGATCAGGTGACGAAGGCGATCGAGACGCTGCTGAAGGCCCCGGCCAAGGCTGCCCGCTGACGCCGAGCCCGCTTAGGCGACCTCTTCGAGCTCCTCGCGGCAACAT
>DATJLY010000314.1:0-8091 GCA_035509095.1 Allostellaceae bacterium
ATGCCGAGGAGCTGGGCTTCGACGGGCTCGTCCTCAACGAGCATCACCAGAACATCTACGGCCTCATGCCGTCGCCCAACCTGATCGCCGCGGCGCTGACGCAGCGCACGCAGCGCGCCAAGCTCGTCATCCTCGGCAATCTCCTGCCGCTCCATCTCAATCCGATGCGCATCGCCGAGGAGTACGCGATGCTCGATTCGATGAGCCGCGGCCGCCTCATCGCCGGCTTCGCCATGGGCGGCGGGCCCGAGGCCTTCAATTACGGCATCCCGCAGCCGCAGGCCCGCGCCCGTTATTGGGAGGCGATCGACCTGATCCGGCGCGCGTGGACCGAGGACGGACCGTTCAACCATGACGGACCGCATTATCCGCTGCGCTATGTCAATCTGTGGCCCAAGCCGCGGCAGATGCCGCATCCCCGCATCTGGGTGCCGGGCGCCTTGTCGCTCGAGACCATGGAGGGCGTGGCGCAGCGCGGCTTCGACTATTTCCTGTCATCGCGCACCCACGGCGCCGCGACGAAGCTCGCGGCGCAGCGCTTTGCCGGCATCATCAAGCAGCATGGCGGGACCTATCATCCCTTCCGCATGGGCATCCTGCTGTCGGTCTATGTCGCCGAGACCGACGAGCAAGCCCGGGCCGAGGCGAAGGAAGGCGTCTGGTACTTCCTGAAATTCTGCTTGAAGGGTCATTTGCGGCGCGAGGGGCGCTCCTTGACCGGCGGGATCGGCACGCCCTCCACCACAGTCCGCTCCTACGAGAATTTCCTCAAGAACGCGCAGCTCGGTGGCAAGCAGCTCGGCGACGTCGATAGTTGGGAAGAGCTCGACGCCGGCGGCTCGATCATCGCCGGCAGCCCCAAGACGGTGCGCGAGCGGCTGTGGACGCTCATCGAGCAGGCGGGCGTCGGCAACCTTCTGATCCAGTTCCACTTCGGCAACATGAAGGCCGAGCATGCGCGGAAGAGCATGCGACTCTTCGCGACCGAGGTGGCGCCGGCACTCCGGCGCGACTCCGCGGCGATGTTCGCGCGCGACTATCCCTGGCTCGAGACAGCGCCCGTCGCCGGCGCGGCGGAGTGAGCGGAACCTTGGACCATCGCACCATTACCGTCCGCGGCCATGCCGTCGAAGTCGCCGAAGCGGGAAACGGACCGCCCCTCCTCTACCTTCACGGCCTCGCCGATCTCCACGCCGCGGTGCCGGACTGGCTCCCGTTCCAGACCGAGCTGCACAAATCCTTTCGCTTGGTCGCACCCGCCCTTCCTGCCTGCGCCGGCTCGGACGAGGACGAGGATATCGAGACGATCGACGAGCTTGCCTTCCGCATGATCGAGACGATCGATGCGCTGGGGCTCGATCAAATCGATCTCGCGGGCACCTGCGCCGGTGGATGGATCGCGGCGGAGATCGCCGTGCGCCATCCCGAGCGGGTCAAGCGGCTCGCGCTCATCGCCGCGTCAGGGCTGTTTCTGCCGGAGGCGCCGGTCGCCGACCTGTTCTGGCATGTGCAGCCCGTCAATGGCAGCGACTTCTCGAGCCTGCGCCACCTCTTCTTTGGCGATGAAGGCACGGCGCAGGCAAAGGCGTTCATCCCCGACGGGCGCGGCGATCCGGCGCACGAGATGCTGCGCTACAAGACGATGCGGTTCGCCTCGCGCTTTGGCTTCCATCCGCCTTATTTCTACGACCGCCGGCTTCGCGAGCGGCTCGACAGGTATAAAGGCCCGGCGCTGATCCTGTGGGGCGCCGAGGATCACCTGGTACCGCCCGCCCATGCCGAGGCCTATTGCGCTGGCCTCGCCAACGCCACGTTGCGCATGCTGCCGGGCGTGGGGCACAGCCCCCACATCGAGGCGCCTACGGTGGTCGCCGATGCGCTGCGTCAGTTCTTCGCCAGACCCTAGTTCAGCCGATCGCTGATCTTGGCGAGGCCGGCCGCGGCGCAGGCCTCGTCCTTGTCGCCGCCGGGCGCGCCGCTGGCTCCGATCGCCGCTATCGTATCGTTGCCCACCTTGATCGGAAGACCGCCTTGAGCGGGGGTGAGCTGTGGATCGAACACGCCGGGATTGAAGGCGCCCGGCTGCTGGAGGCGCTTCGCGAAATCGCCGGTCGGCACTTTCAGCATGGCGGCGGTGTAGGCCTTGCGTCGAGCGATCTCCATCGAAAGCTCGCTCGCGCCGTCGCCCATCAGGATAAGTTTCGGCACGCCGGTGCGGTCCATGATCGTGACGGAGACGTTGTAGCCCTCGGCCTTGCAATGGGCGATCGCGGCTTCCGCCGCCTCGACCGCGAGCGCCGCGGTCAGGACCTTGTGCGTCTCGGTCGGCAGAGAATCGGCTGCAAGAACCGGGAATACGGTGAGCGCGGCGGCGAGACCGGTCGCAGCCGCGAGTGCATAGTGTCGTTTCATGGCTTGTCCTCCCTCGTTTGTCGCGCGGAGCCATTCCTCTTCCGCCGCCTGGCTCGCGCAAGCCTAGCAGAAAGGCGAGGCTGGATCGACGCCGCGACGCGTCGCATACTCGGAGCGAGAGTCCCGGAGGAATGCATGTTTCTACGCAATTGCTGGTATGTCGCTGCGTGGGACCACGAGGTAACACGGATGCGCATGCTGCGGCGCATCCTTCTGGGCGAGCCGGTAATGTTCTATCGCACGGAGGATGGACGCCCCGTCGCGCTGGCGGACCGCTGCTGTCATCGCCATGCACCTTTGTCACTCGGCAAGCTCAAGGGCGACACGGTCGAATGCCCTTATCACGGCTTCACCTATGACGCGACCGGCGCGTGCATCTCGATCCCGGGACAGGACACGATCCCACCGGGCGCGCGCGTGCGCAGCTATCCGGTGGTCGAGCGCTATCATTGGATTTGGATCTGGATGGGCGACCCCGCCGAGGCCGATCCCGACAAGATCGAGGACTTCCACTGGATGGATGATCCGGACTGGCGCTTTGCCGGCGAGCGGATGGAGTTGAAGGCCAACTACGTGCTGCTGGTCGAAAACCTGTTGGACCTGTCACATCTCTCCTATGTCCATCCGACGACGCTCGGCACCGACAAAGTCGCGCAGACGCCGATGAAGACCGAGCGGCTCAATCGCGGCGTGCGCGTGACGCGCTGGATCATGGACAGCCCGCCGCCGCCCTTCTTTCAGAAGGCCGGCAATTTCGCGCTTGATCAGAATGTCGACCGCTGGCAGGTCATCGATTGGTCGCCCGCTTCGTTCGTGCGGCTCGATGTCGGCTGCGCCAAGGCGGGCACCGGCGCGCGCGACGGCGATCGCAGCCATGGCATCACGATGCGCAACTTGAACGCCATCACGCCCGAAACGGAACGCACGACGCACTATTTCTGGGCCCAGGCCCACAACTTCAAGACCGACCGGAAATACGTGACCGACCTCATTTTCCAGAACGTCCATACGGCGTTCCTCGAGGACCTCGCGATCATCGGCGCGCAGCAGGAAAATCTTGACGTGTCGGCTCCGCCGGCACGCATCGACATGAACCACGATTCAGGCGGCATCGCCGCCCGTCGCATGCTCGAAGCGATGATCGCGGACGAGCAGCGCGGCGTCGCGCCGCGCTGATCTTTCCGCTACTTACTGGGCAGCCGTCCGCTGTGCGGCCTCGCGCGCGGCAAGCCGCTGCTTCTTTGTCTCGGACAAGGTCGGCTCCAGATTGAAGAGCCGGAGCGCATTGCCGCCGAGGATGTTGCGCTTGGCCTGCTCGCTGAGGAACGGCAGGTCGTAGATCGTGCTCGGCAAGTCCATGTCCCAGTGCGGATAGTCGGACGAGTATAGAAGCTGCGTCTCGGCGTTGATCCGCTTGAAGGTGAGCTGCAGCTCCTCGCGGTTCTCCACCATCTCCATCGGCTGAGTGGTGAAATACATCTCGCGGATATACTCGCTGGGCTTGCGCTTCAGAAGCGGCGCCTCGTTGCTGCGCATCATGTACTCGTTATCGAGGCGCTGGATGAGGAACATGAGCCACGCCAGTCCGCTTTCGATCCAGATCACCTTGAGCTTCGGATAGCGCTCGGGCATCCCGTTCACAAGCCAGTTGGTGAGATGCACCATGTTGTAGAAGGTGAAGCCCAACGCGTGGACCGAGATGAACCGATTGCACAGCTCCATGGTCCGATCGCCGCCCCACATGAAGGCGCTGTGGAACGAGAGCGGCAGGCCGCGCTCCTCGAGCGCCGCATAGGTCTTGGCATAGGCGTTGTCATAGACGCCGCGATAATGCGGCGCGGTGATGCAGAAACCGATGACGCCCTTCTTGTCGCCGAAATCCTCGACCATGCGCAGGCATTCTTTGGGCTCGTTGTAGGGCAGGTACAACATGGACTTCATGCGCGGCTCGTGCGGCAGAATCTCTTCGACGAGCCAGCGGTTGTAGGCGCGGGCGAGCGCCACCTCGACTTCGGCCCGGGGCGTCAGGCCAAGAGCCAGCATCGGGGTCGGGAAGAGACAGGTGATGTCCACCCCGAGCGCGTCCATCCACCGCCGCGTCAACGCGACGTCGCGTTTGGTGTTGGGCTCGATCTTGTCGCGATGGCGCGCGACCGTGCGCGCGACGCGCCCATCCATATCCTGATAGCCGCCGCGCGGCCCGGTGATGCCATTGCGGCCCATGCCCTGGAACTGCGCCTGATGGCGTAGGACCGGGTCCTCGATATATTTCAGGATCTCGCTGAAGGACTCGCTCTCGTAATGATGCGAGTCGACATCGACCATGCAGAAATCCTCATAGCGCCGCTTGATGGCCTGTTCGGTGCCGTTCTTGAGGATCGTCGGCGTATCGAACTCGGCGAGGCTGACGTCGCGTAGGGTCACATCGGCCGGATTGATCGTGTCCATCGTCCGCTCTCCTGATGCTTCGGCGCTTCTCGTCATTATCCGCGATCCGCCTACCGATTGGAACCACCCTGTCCCGCCCCAAAAATAACCCGCCTCTCCTGTGATCTGCCTCACATACTGGGGAACTCGTCGGTCCGTATAGCCTTTGGTAAACGGGGCGCGGGAGGCACCCATGACCATGACCCACCAGGAAGCGCAGGCGACATTGTGCGTCCTTGAAAAGCTGATCAAGGTCGCCGAGGGGCTGGGAGGCGAGAGCGAGAGGCAGCGCGCCGCGCTCGACGCGCTTCGCGGCCGCCGCACCAATCTGCGTCGTATCGTTGCGGTGCGCGACGCGCTCAAAAAGCAGCCGGTCGTCTGTCTCAGCACCTGGCGCGATCCGGCGCGGATCACTGTCGCCGCCTTGTAGTGCCATATCCCGTCGCCTATGGTGCGGCGGGAGTTCGCCTTGCCTCAAATCCAACGGTCCGACCGACCCGCGCTTTCGCTCCCTCGACGCCGCCTCATCACCACCGCGTGCCTACTGGCGCAGTTCATGGCCGCCGTCGAATCGACCATTGTCGGCACAGCCCTGCCGACCATTGTCGGCGATCTCGGCGGGTTTCATCTCTTTTCGTGGCTCTTCGCGTCCTATCTCTTGACGCAAGCGATAAGCACGCCGGTCTATGGGCGGCTTGCGGATATCTACGGCCGCAAACGCGTGTTCTATGCCGGCGCCAGCCTGTTCCTGGCGAGTTCGCTTGCGTGCGGCTTTGCCTGGGGCATGGTGCCGCTCATCATCTTTCGGGGGCTGCAAGGGCTGGGCGCCGGCGCGATCCAGCCGATCGCCTGGACGATCATCGGCGACATCTATCCGCCGGCAGACCGAGCGCGCATGCAGGGATGGCTCTCCTCCGTGTTCGCGGGCTCGGCGATCCTGGGACCTGCGCTCGGCGGGTTCATCGTCGAGCATCTCCACTGGGCGATCGTGTTCTGGGTGAATCTGCCGGTCGGCATTGCGACGATCGTGATGTTGGCGCTGGTGCTTGACGAAAATCTGACACAGGTTCGGCGGCGGATCGATTACGCGGGCGCCGCGATGCTGATGCTGGGCGTGGGCGCGCTTCTCGGCGCCGTCGTGCAAAGCCGGGGCCTCGGCACCCAAGTCGCTCTGACGCTCGCCGGGTCCGGGGTGTTGATGCTCGCCGTTCTCGCCTGGTACGAGACACGGGTCGCCGATCCGATCGTGCCCCTTCGGCTATGGGTCCATCCGCTGATCGCGATCGGCAATTTCGGCTCGCTCACGATCGGCATCATGATGATGTGCAACGGCGGCTATCTGCCAGCCTATGTGCAAGGAGCCATGGGTGGCACACCGGCGACCGCCGGGTTCGTGCTGGGAGCGTCGTCCATTACCTGGACCGTCGGCACGATCCTGGCCGCGCGGCTGATGGTCAGCACGTCATATCGAGCGGCGTGCGTCACCGGCGCCGTGATACAGCTTATCGGGACTGTCGCGTTATTGTTCCTCGACCCGGCGCGCGGACCCCTCTGGGCGGGGTTCGGCGCGTCGGTGCTGGGGCTGGGGATGGGCTTCTGCAACACGACCTTCATCGTGGCCGTGCAGACTGCGGTCGGCTGGGGCGAGCGAGGCGCAGTGACCTCGGTCAATCTGTTCATGCGCACGATCGGCCAGGCGCTGGGCGCGGCGCTCTTTGGATTCGTGCTGAGCACCGGGATCGCGCGCCGCGTGCCCGGGGCGGACGACGCCATCAATCAAATGCTTCAGCCGGAGCTGCGCGCGACCCTCGCACCTGATCTTGCGGCACGGCTCAGCGGCGCCTTCACCGCCGCCATGCACGAGGCTTATTTCCTGGTGGGCCTGCTCGGGCTCGTGACCCTGGCGTTCGGCTATGGCATTCCCGCGCGCCTCAGCCCCACCCGCCACGCTGTGCCGCTTGCCGCCGACGACTAGAGGCACACCGGCGCATCAGCGATCTGATGCGACCACCGCGCGCGCGGCGGCTTCGGGTAGGTCCAGACCGCTTCGGCATGCCAGCCATAAGGGTCGCGCACGATAAGCGCGGCGGTCCCGGGCGCCGACACGTCGAGACCGGCCGGCACGCACGAGACAAGCGCCACGGTGAAGCCTTGGTCCGCGAGCGCGTCGAGTGCGGTTCGGCCTTGCGTCGCGACGGCAGTCAGGTCGAGATCCGGGCGGCGTGGCGGCGCCGTGCGCAGAACCGTCTCGAGCATCGCCGCGACGCTGCCATTGTCCCCCGGCAACAGCAGCGCCAAACGCTCGCGGCCCTTGAGAAGCGGTGCCGCCTCACGTGCGAGCTGCCACACCCGCAGCGCCGGCGCTTCGAGATCGAACCGCAGATAAGGGAGGAACAGGAACGGGCTCACCAATATTGCGACGATCGGCATCACGTCCGCGCGCCGCGAGCGCGATCCAAGCCGCGTCGCCCATCCGCGCGCCAACAGCACGATCGCCGCCATCAAGGCGACGCCGAGATGCGAGCTGTAGCGGAAATAGGAATGCGCCTCGCTCCCCATCTCGCGGGGAAACACCGCGACATAGACCAGCACAAGCGACGCGCTGTAGAGCAGGAACGCGCCCGCGAGCAGCAGCCCCGCACGGGTCGCGGGATCGACCCTGTCCCTCGCCCGCCATGCCGCTGCCACGATGGTCGCCACAAGGACGGCATAGAACACGATCTTCTCCGCCATCGTGCGCAGCATGCTCAGGAGCACGAGCGGAATCTCTGCGAGCTGCCATTGATCCCGCGGCAGCAAATTCCATTCTCCCTGCTGGAGATGCGCCGCGGCATAGGCATGCCAGGCGAGATAGAGCAGACCCGCCGGCACCGCCGACAGGATCAAGGCCATAAGGGTGCGGCCTTTGGCCGGCCCTGCGACCGCCAACAACGCGGCCGGCGCCAACAGCGCGAGCACCATCACCACGCCGTCCTGCTTGATGCCTGCGAGCGCCGTCAGCGCGAGCGCCAAGACCCGCGCGTTCGCAGACGACGCATCGCCGAGCAGGCGGACCGCCGCCCACGCGGAAAAGGCGAAGGTCACCGTGACCCCCGGCTCGCCATACCCCGCGAGATCGAAGCGCGGATCGAAGCCGGGATTGAGCGCCGTCGCGAGCAACATTCCCAATGCCGAGGCACCCCAGGAAGGCGCCGCGGCGGTATCGTCCTCGACGGCCAAGCAAAGGCGCGCCAGCATGAGGCCCGCCGCACG
>DATJLY010000315.1:0-5569 GCA_035509095.1 Allostellaceae bacterium
ACCGATCCCAAGCGTGCCGCCGCTGAGGGTGGTGCCGCCCGAGTATGTGCTGCCGGTGTTCAACTGAAGGGCGCCGGTGCCTGAGATCACGAGGCTGCCGGTGCCGTTGATCGTGCCGCCGAAGTAGGTGCTGCTGCTCTGGTTCACGGTGAGCGTGCCGGCACCGAGCGCGATCGTGCCGGCGGTACCCGAGAGCTGGCCCACGGTTTGATCGTTACCGTTTAGGTTGAAGCTGCCGCCGTCGATCGTTAGCGCGGCATTGGCGAGGAGGCTTCCGCCCGGACCGAGCGCCAAAGCGCCGGCATTAACCGTTGTGCCGCCGGTATAGGTGTTGACGCCGGTAAGCGTCAGCGTGCCCGCGCCGGCTTGGATTACCGATCCATTGCCAATGATCGCGCTCCCGAGAGTCTGGGCGGTCGATTGGTTAAAAGTGAGGCTTCCGCCGCCGTCGATCTCGATGTTGCCGATGAGGGTCGAGCCCGATTCCAACGTGAGGGTATTGGCGCCTCCGGTGAAGATAATCGCATTGGCTTGTGTGCCGTTGCCGCTTGCGCCTGCAATGGTGCCGCTATTAGTGATGCTCAGGTTCGCACCCTCGACGCCGGGGCCGTTGGCGCCTGCCGTGCCGGGCGTCGGCGCCATCCCTCCTGCGCCGCCGGCACCGCCGGAGATGCTACCCGAATTGATCAGCGTTCCGGCACCGGCGGCGAAATAGACGCCGATGCCCCCGTCTCCACCATTGCCTGCGGTGCCGTCTCCGTTCCCGCCGATGCCGCCGTTGCCACCCGTAATCGTTTCGCCGTTTTGGAGGGTCACTGGACTCGCGGCAACACTGATCCCAAACCCTGCCGCGCCACCGCCGCCACCGCCGCCGACCCCGAGCGCCGTGCCTCCGTTACCACCATCGCCACCGACCGAGTTACCCGGTACGGTGAAAATGCCGGTCGTTGTAATGAGCGTCCCCGCAACGCCGCCGCCGCCCCCGCCAGCGCCCAGGTTCACGAACTCTGGGCCGAGTCCGGGACCACCGGATCCTCCCGCGAAGAAGGCACCCGACCCGCCGGGCGCTCCTCCATCCGCATCTCCCCCGTCGCCAGCTCGCCGATTGATGCCCTGCGGCGCCGCTCCCGCACCGCCGCCGCCACCGCCACTGTCGAACACGCCGATTCCGCCATTGGCGCCGTTGCCGGTCGCGGAACTCGCGCCGCCGGTGCCGCCGGGCGATAGAACGGCGCCTCCAGCGCCACCGCTGGTCTGGGCGAAGGCGGGCACCGCGGCGGTACCCAAGAGCACCGCTATGGCGCTCGCGCTCGCCAGGAGACCGTGCTTCCGGCCCGGCGAATGCCGGCGGCGTGACCAGCGATTTGCGCCTGGCATCTCCGACTTTATCGCGATTGCGATCCAGCCCCCGGCGGCCAAGTGATCAGGACCTCGCGGCCCATCAGGATCCAGCGCGGGGTGAAGCCCTCGGCGCCGTGCGTGAACAACTCGTCGAAATGCTGCTCCACCGTCGCGTGGATGCGGGCGGCGAGCGCGGGGGCGACCGGCCAATGGGCCCATTGCTCGTTGGCGACGCGCTGCACGGCGAATCCCAGCGCCGCCGCGCGGCTTGGCAGGGAAACCGCGAAGCGCACATTCTGTGGCGGCAGCATCATGAGATCGGGCAGCCGTCCCATTTCCCACAGCACGTTCATGAGCTCGGCATGGCCCGGCACCACCTCTTCCGCCTCACCATAGACCAATTGGAACAGCACGCGGTTCCACGACGGCGGCGGCGGCGCGTTGACGGTGAGGAGGATGCGGCGCGACGCCGCGCGCTCGAGCTTTTCGATAAAGGACACGATGTCGCGCGTGAGATAAGTCACGTGATTGACGAGCGCGACGCTGCCGTGCGGCACGTCCTCCGTCTCGAGCCATTCGCCCTTGATGAGGCGGACATTGGAAATGCCGGCGGCCTTCGCGTTGGCGAGGAACGCCGCGCCCATATTGGCCGACGGATCGACATTGGTGACGGACCGGCAGCGCAGCGCCAGCGGCAGCGACATGCGTCCGGCCCCGCCGCCGACATCGACGATCGCGTCCGACGGCTCGATCCGATCAGCAAGCGCCGTGAGATTGCCGTCGAGCGGCCGGCGCGGATCGGCCTTGAGCAGCGGGTGGTCGGGCTCGAGATCGCCGAACTGATCGCCCGACGGCTCCGCTCCGCGCAGCCGCGCGCGCTGCGCCAGGACCGCATCGACCCGTGCGGCATAGTGTTCGGCTGCGGTCATGGTTTCCTCCCTTCCGGCGGTAGCACCAGCCTCGTACCAGCTATCGCAATTCCCTGAGCCGTCATGCCCGGACTTGATCCGGGCATCCGCGTGCGACGACGCTTGCAAAGAGAGCGTGGATGGCCGGTTCGAGCCCGGCCATGACGGGAGGGAAGCGTATCATCGAATTGTGATTCCGGTACTAGTTCGCGGGGCCGCGCTCCATCGAATAAGGCTGCCAGCGCTTCAGCGTCGATTTCTCGAGCACCGAGGGATTGACGCAGCTCCGCGGCCATTGGCCCTTGAGCGCGAGCGCGATCTCCTGGCCGACGCGGCGCCGCCGCATCGGATCGAACCGCCCCGATGCCGACGCGACATGCGGGGTGAGCGTGACGTTCTCCATTTTCAGAAGCGGATTGTCGGGATCGGGCGGCTCCTTCGCGAGCACGTCGAGCCCGGCGCCGGCGATCCATCCCTCGCTCAACGCCTTGATCATCGCCGGCTCGTCGACGGTCGCGCCGCGGCCCGTGTTGATGAAGAGGGCGGTCTTCTTCATCATGCGGAAATGCCGCTCGGTCATCATGCGCCGCGCATCCTCGGTTGCGGGCGCATGCATCGACACGAAATCGGACTGACGCAACAACTCCTCGAACGTCACCGGCTCGACCCCATAGGGGCTCATGGTGAGCTCTTCGACATAGGGGTCATAGGCCAGCATGCGGAATCCGAAGGGCCGCGCGCGCATGGCGGTGGCGCGCGCGACGTGTCCGAACGCAATGAAGCCCAAGGTCTGGCCGATGAGGCGCGGCTGATCGAGCGCCGGCCGTCCGTCGCGCCACCGGCCGTCGCGCACCATGCGGTCCTGCTGCAACAGCCGGCGGTGGCTGGCAAGCAGCAGCATCATGGCGTGATCGGCGACTTCCTCGATGAACGTATCGGGGACGTTGGTCACGGGGATGCCGCGCTCGGTCGCGGCCGCCACGTCGACATAGTCGCAGCCGACCGTGCCCAGCGCGAGGATGCGGCAGCGTTCGAGCCCGTCGATCATGCGCTTGGTGAAGTTGCGGCCCTTGGCATAGACCGCGTCGGCATCGTGCGCGGCGGCGATGAATTCGTTTTCCGAGCTCGCGTCGATCTCGACGATCGCGGCATCGAGCGGGATCAGAGCCTCGTTCTCGAAATCGTAATTGGCGCCCCCGCCCACCGCAAAGCTCGTGCCCTTGGGCGTCACCACCTTGAATTTCGGCATCAATTCCTCCCAAACGCTCCCGGGCGTTTTGCCGCGTCGATCGCGACCCCCCCCTTTCCGTCATTGCCGGGCTTGACCCGGCAATCCATGGACCCGCCGGTCAAGCCCGCGGGTGACGAAGAGGGGTGGTGATTTCACGATCGCACGATCCAACTCCCCGCGTTAAGGATAGCGGCGCCAAATCGCGAAATCCATGCGCTTGCCTTGAATTGTCGGCCCCGCTCGTGTATGCCCGCCGCCATGCTGCCGTAGCTCAGTGGTAGAGCACCCCCTTGGTAAGGGGGAGGTCGTAAGTTCAATCCTTACCGGCAGCACCAGCCTTCACGGAAAGGCCGCTTCCGATGACCGATGCCTCCGCGATCGCCGAGCGGCTTCTCGAAGCCTATCGCACCGGCGCGCCGATCGCCCCGTTGCGCGGCGAGGTGAAGGGCGTGGCCGAAGCCTATGCGGTGCAGCGCGCGACGATCGAGCGGTGGCTTCGGCAAGGACGCCGGCTCGCCGGGCACAAGATCGGGCTCACCTCCAAGGTCGTGCAGGCGCAACTGGGCGTCGACGAGCCCGATTTCGGCGCGCTGTTCGCCGACATGGTGGTGGAAGACGGCGCCACGGTGCCTTGGGCCCGCGTGCTTCAGCCGCGCATCGAGGGCGAGATCGCCTTTGTCCTGAAGTCCGATCTCGACGGCGACGGCGCGGGCAGGATCACGCCGCAAGACGTGATCGCCGCGACCCGGTATGTCACGCCGGCGATCGAGATTTGCGGCAGCCGCATCGCGAAATGGGACATCCGGATCGAGGACACGATCGCCGATGATGCCTCGTCAGGCCTTATCGTGCTGTCCTCGCGGCGCAACGAGGCGAGCCTCGATAGGCTGGCGGCGGTCGCGATGACGATGCGGCAGAACGGCGATGTCGCGGCCGACGGGCGCGGCGAGGCCTGCCTCGGCAATCCGGCGATCGCGGTCGCCTGGCTCGGCGAAGCGCTTTTGCGGTTCGGGACGAAGCTGCGCGCCGGCGACATCGTGATGAGCGGTGCGCTCGCCAAGATGCTGACGGCCGAGCCGGGCAGCCGCTTCGCTGCGGATTTCGGCGCGTTCGGCAGCGTCTCCGTCGCGTTTTCTCAATAGGTGCTGCGTCCGCCGGTGATGTCGAACACGGCGCCGGTGCTGAAGCTGCAATCCTCCGACGCGAGCCAGGCGACAAGGGCCGCGATCTCCTGCGGCTCGACGAAACGGCCCATCGGAATCCGCGACAGCATGTAGTCGATATGCGCCTGCGTCATCTGGGCGAAAAGATCGGTGCGGGCGGCGGCGGGCGTGACGCAATTCACCGTGATGCCGGTTGACGCCAGCTCCTTTCCCAAAGACTTGGTGAGCGCGATGAGGCCGGCCTTGGCGGCGCTATAGGCGGGCGCGTTGGGATTGCCCTCTTTGCCCGCGACCGAGGCCATGTTGATGATGCGGCCATATTTGCGCCCCATCATGTGCGGCACCAGCGCGCGCGCGGCCAGGAAGGCCCCGGTCAGATCGATCTCGAGCACCTGGCGCCATTCGGCGGGCGTGTAGTTCCAGGTGGTCTTGTTGGGGCCGGTGATGCCGGCATTGTTGACGAGGATGTCGATCTTGCCGAGCGCGCGGATCGCGGCTTCGGCGGCAGCGCCGACCGATGCCTCGTCGGCCACGTCCATCGTGACGGTATGCGCGCCGCCAAGGCGCGCGGCCGCGTCGGAGAGCGCCGCGCCGTCGCGATCCCACAGGCTTAACGCGGCGCCCGAGGCCTTCATCCGCTCGGCGCAGGCAAAGCCGATGCCCCTGGCGCCGCCGGTGACCACGGCCGCGCGGCCGCCAAGGTCGATCCTATTCACGAGCGTCGCCCTCCTCCCGAGAAGAATGTTAGACTAGCATAGCGATCCCGGTGGAGAGGGCGCACCATGAACATCCTCGGCGTCGAACGCATTTATTACGGCGTGGCCGACCGCGACTGGGCCGCGCAATTCCACGAGACATGGGGTCTTGCGCGCGTCGGCGCGGGCGCGGCCGGAACCGATTTCTCGCTCCAGAACGGAACCACGATT
>DATJLY010000316.1:0-5406 GCA_035509095.1 Allostellaceae bacterium
GAGGCCCTTCGGTGAGATGATCGATCACGGCGAGCGCGTCATCCTTCCACCGGCCCACCGTCGCCTCGGCGAACGCGCCCGAAGAGGCGCCGTGGCCGAAATAGTCGAACCGCACGAAGCCATGACCCCGCACCGCGCAGAATTCGTGCAGCGCGCGCGCCTTGGTGCCGGTCATATCCGACATGAATCCGCCGAGAAACACGATCGCCGGCGCGCGTCCGCCGAGTCGGCGATAGGCAATTGTCGCGCCGTCCTCGCGTGTTAGAATATCGGGCAGCCCTTCGTCGACCGTCACCACGGGGCGCTGACGCTCCTCTTCTTCATGGACGACATCGACCTTATCACCGCGCCGACGCAAGCGGAACGCCGCCCGCCCGCCGTGCTTCAAATCGTGCCGCGCCTGGTCACGGGCGGCGTCGAGCGCGGGACCGTCGACCTCGCCGCGGCGCTGGTGGCGCAGGGCTGGCGCGCCATCGTCGCGTCCGAAGGCGGCCCGATGGTGCACGAGCTCGACCGCGCCGGGGCACGGCACGTGGCGATGCCGCTCGCGTCGAAGAATCCGCTGGTCATCCGCGCCAATGTCGCGCGCCTTGCCGCCCTGATCGCGCGCGAAAGCATCGACATCGTCCACGCGCGGAGCCGCGCGCCGGCATGGAGCGCCTATGGTGCGGCACTCCGAACGCAGACCCATTTCGTCACGACCTTCCATAACGCCTATCACGCCGGAAACTGGGTCAAGCGGCGCTACAATTCCGTGATGGCTCGTGGCGAGCGCATCATCGCGATCTCGGACTTCGTCGCACGCCATGTGATCGAGACATACGGCGTTTCCTGGGCGCGGGTCAGCGTCATCCATCGCGGCATCGACACGACGCGCTTCGACCCGGCGCGCACCAGCGCCGACCGCATCATCCGGCTCGCCACGCAATGGGGACTGCCCGACGGCGTGCCGGTGGTGATGCTGCCCGGGCGGCTGGCGCGCTGGAAAGGGCACAAGGTGCTGTTCGAGGCGCTGCGCCGGCTTGGGCGTCCCGCCGTTCATTGTCTCATCGTCGGCGCCGGCTCGTCGCGCTATCGCCGCGAGCTCGAAGGCGAATTGAAAGCGCGCCCGCTTCCCGGCTCGGTCGGCATCGTCGATGACTGCCGCGACATCGCGGCCGCCTATATGCTGGCCGACGTCGTCGTCTCGGCCTCGACCGAGCCCGAGGGGTTCGGCCGCGTCATCGTCGAAGCGCAGGCGATGGGGCGGCCGGCGATCGCCACCGCGCATGGCGGGGCCATGGAGACGATCATCCCCGGCGAGACGGGATGGCTGGTACCGCCGGGCGATTCGGGCGCGCTGGCCGAGGCGCTGGCGGAGGCGCTCGATCTTGCGCCCGGGGCGCGAACCGATCTCGCCGCGCGCGCAATGGCGCATGTGCGGGCGAATTTCACGGTTGCGGACATGACGGGGCGGACCATCGCGGTTTACGAGGAGCTGCTCGGGATATCCGTCCGCGCAGACGGTCCGGTCGCGGCGTGATCCGCCGCATCCTTGTCATCAAGCTCGGTGCGCTCGGGGATTTCGTGCAGGCGATGGGGCCCGCCGCGGCGATCCGACGCCATCATCCCGATGCCGAGATCACGCTCCTGACCACTCTTCCCTTTGCCGAGCTGGCGCGCGCCGCGCCCTATTTCGACCGGGTCTGGATCGATGCGCGGCCCGGCTTCGGCCATCCCTTGGAACTGGCGCGGCTGCGGCGGCGCCTGCGCGGCGGCGGGTTTGACCGGGTCTATGATCTCCAGACCTCGGACCGGTCGAGCTTCTATTTCCATCTGATGGGGCCGGGACGGCGCCCGGAATGGTCCGGCATCGCCCGCGGGGCGTCGCACCTGCACGGCCATCCGGCGCGCGACTTCATGCACACGCTCGACCGCCAGGCAGACCAGCTTCGCGATGCCGGCATTAACGACGTGGCACCGCCCGACCTTGTTTGGGCCCAAACCGACGTGGCACGCTTCGACCTTCCCTCGCGCCTGCTGCTGCTGGTGCCGGGCGGCGCGCAGCACCGGCCGCGAAAACGCTGGCCGTTGGCGCGGTATGCAGCGCTCGCAGGACTTGCCGCGGCCGCGGGCGTGGTTCCGGTGGTGGTCGGCGGCGGCG
This sequence comes from Allostellaceae bacterium, assembly GCA_035509095.1. Taxonomy (GTDB): domain Bacteria; phylum Pseudomonadota; class Alphaproteobacteria; order ATCC43930; family CGMCC-115725; genus DATJLY01. The sequence goes on from DATJLY010000316.1 coordinate 2,144, forward strand.
GCGAGGCGGCGCTTGGGCGCGCGATCCGCGAGGCTGCGCCGGCGACGCTCGACCTTACCGGCAAGACCGCGTTTGGCGACGTCGTGGCCTTGGGCACGCGGGCGCTTCACGCGGTCGGTAACGATACCGGGCCCATGCATCTCATCGTTGCGGGCGGCGCGTCCGCGACGATCCTCTATTCCGATGCCTCCGATCCGGCGCTCACGGCGCCGCGCGGCAGGGTCACCATCCTGCGCCGCTCGAGCCTTGAGGATCTGACGGTCGCGGAGGTTGCCGCAACGCTGCCCTTCGGCTAAATGCGGCGCCCATGAGCGACGCGCAGATCGCGATTACTTTGCCGGATGGCGCGGTGCGGCGGTTCGACCGGGGCGTCACCGGCGCCGAGATCGCGCGCGCGATCGGTCCGGGCCTGGCCAAGGCCGCGCTTGCCATCACCGTCGACGGCGAGCCCGCGGATCTGTCCCGGCGCCTCGATCATGACGCCAAGGTCGCGATCTTGACGCGCGAGACACCGGAAGCGCTGGAAATCATCCGCCATGACGCCGCGCACGTGATGGCCGAGGCGGTAAAGGAGCTTTATCCCGAGACGCAGGTCACGTTCGGCCCCGCGACCGACACCGGCTTCTATTACGATTTCGCGCGCGATACCCCCTTCACGCCCGAGGATCTCGAGCGGATCGAGGGCCGCATGCACGAGATCGTGGATCGGGACGAGCCGATCGCGCGCGAGGAATGGGACCGCGACGACGCGGTGCGCTTCTTCTCCGGGCTCGGCGAGAAATACAAGGCGGAATGGATCCACGAAATCCCGCGTGACGAGGTGATCAGCCTCTACCGCCAGGGCGGCTTCGTCGATCTTTGCGCCGGCCCGCATCTTCCTTCGACCGGCAAACTGGGCCATGCCTTCAAATTAACCAAGGTCGCGGGCGCTTATTGGCGCGGCGACGCCAGGAACGCGCAGCTTCAGCGCGTCTACGGCACCGCCTGGGCGACCGAGAAAGAGCTGAAGCAGTATCTGTTCCAGATCGAGGAGGCGGAAAAGCGCGACCATCGCCGCCTCGGGCGCGAGCTGGGTCTCTTCCATCTTCAAGAGGAAGCGGTCGGCAGCGTGTTCTGGCATCCGAAAGGATGGACGCTGTTCCGCACCATCGAGAACTACATCCGCCGCCGTCTCGAACAGTCCGGCTATGTCGAGGTGCATTCACCGCAACTCCTCGACCGTTCGTTGTGGGAGGCGTCCGGGCACTGGGAGAAATTCCGGCACGCGATGTTCACGGTCGCCGACGAGGATGGCGACCGCGTCCTCGCGGTGAAGCCGATGAGCTGCCCCTGCCACGTGCTGATTTTCCGCCAGACCCTTCATTCCTATCGCGAGCTGCCGCTGCGCATGGCCGAGTTCGGTGCTTGCCATCGCAATGAACCCTCGGGCGCGCTGCACGGGATCATGCGGGTCCGCGCCTTCACCCAGGACGATGCGCATATCTTCTGCACCGAGGATCAGATCACCTCGGAAAGCATCGCCTTCTGCGATCTTCTGCGCTCGGTCTATCGCGATTTCGGCTTCACCGACGTGACGGTGAAGTTCTCGGACCGGCCCCAGAACCGCGCCGGCAGCGACGCCGTGTGGGACCGCGCCGAGGCGGCGCTCGAGGCCGCCTGCAAGGCGGCGGGGCTCCAATACACGCTCAATCCCGGCGAAGGCGCGTTCTATGGGCCGAAGCTCGAATTCGTGCTCCGCGACGCCCTTGGCCGCGATTGGCAATGCGGCACGCTGCAGGTCGATTTCGTCCTGCCCGAGCGGCTTGATGCGAGCTATATCGGCGAGGACGGGCAGCGCCATCGCCCGGTGATGCTGCACCGCGCCATCCTGGGCTCGCTCGAACGCTTCATCGCCATCCTGATCGAGCAGTATGCGGGACGCTTCCCGCTTTGGCTTGCGCCGGTTCAGGTCAGGGTGCTGACCATCACGTCCGACGCCGATGCCTATGCCGGCGAGGTGCTGGCGGCGCTCGCCGCGGCCGGGATCCGGGCCGAGGCCGATCTCTCGAACGAGAAAATAAACTACAAAATCCGCGAGCATTCGCTGGCGAAAATCCCCATCTTGCTGGTCGTGGGGCGGCGCGAAGCGGAGACGCGAAGCGTGGCGATGCGCCGTCTGGGCGGACGCGAGCAGGAAATTCTTGCGCTCGATGCGGCGATCGGTACAGTGGCAGCCGAGGCGGCTGTGCCGTCGGCTTGACCGGAGCCGCCGTTTCGCCCGCAACAGTTTGATGGAGGAGCCGAATAGCCAGACTTCCGCAGCAGGTGTCGCCGTCCCGAGATGGGCCGCGCATCAATCACGAGATCGCCGCCCTCAAGGTTCGTCTGGTCGACGAACGGGGCGAGATGGTGGGGGTGGTGAACCGCCAGGACGCCATTGCCAGGGCCACCGAGGCCGGGCTTGATCTCGTGGAAATTGCCGCCAACGCCGATCCGCCGGTCGTGAAGATCCTGGATTTCGGCAAGTTCAAATACGAGGAACAGAAGCGCAAGAACGAAGCCCGCAAGAAGCAGAAGGTCATCGAGGTCAAGGAGATCAAGCTGCGCCCGGGCATCGACGATCACGACTACGACGTCAAGATGCGCTCCATGCACAAATTCATCGAGGAAGGCGACAAGGTCAAGGTGACCATGCGTTTCCGCGGCCGCGAATTGGCGCACCAGGAGCTCGGCATGACGGTCCTGATGCGCGTGCGCGACGATCTCGAGGAAAGCGCCAAGATCGAGCAGCACCCGCGCATGGAGGGCCGCCAGATGACGATGGTGCTGTCACCAAAATAGGGAGCGGCGGCTGGCGCGGCTTTCCTCGACGCAGCGTCTCATCGCCCTCGCGGCCGTGGCGGGCGTCCTGTTCCTCGTGCGCGCCGAGGTGCTGAACTATCTCTATATCACGCGTTTCCTGTGGCAATTCCTGACCGGGTTGCCGCTCGCGGCGCCGCTTGCGCCCGCCGTGACCAGTTAACGCGAATTCATTCCGGCGACAGCTTTCCGTCATGCGCGATCGGATAGGAAAGGGCGTGGCGCGTTGCTCGCGCCCCTCTTGCCCGATAGGAGGTGTTCGATGAAACGTCTCGCTCTTGCGCTCGTGCCGCTGATGGCGATTTCGGGTGCAGCTTTCGCCCAAGGCATGTCCACCCCCACCAATCAGCCGGCGCAGCCCATATCGCAGGCGCAACCGGCACGACCCATGCAACAGGCGCCGGTCCAACCGCTGGCGAAGATGA
>DATJLY010000317.1:0-2105 GCA_035509095.1 Allostellaceae bacterium
TCGAGCCTTGGCCGCCGCCGGCGAAACGGCTCCAGAGGAAGCGCAGTATGACGGCGGTGATCACGGCCCAACCGGCAAAAGGCACCATCAGCAAGAGTCCCGTCGCGAACAGCACGCCGAGCTGACGCTTCGGTCCCCCCAGGAATTGCAGGATGGCGCCCGGAATCGCCCATATCATCAACTGCCAAGCCACCGCCGCCGACGCGCCCGCCTTGATCGTCGCGGCATAGACCCGATCGACCGGGGCGACGAGGTTGTTGGCGAGGTAGTCGGGATAGGCGATCAGCACGACGGCGCCGGCGACGACGAAGGCGAACATGGCGGCGAACAGCTGCTGCTTGCGCCCCTCGCGTTCGAACGCGGGATCGGCGCCGTTGTCGCGCAGCAAGTAGCCGGCCTTGAGGTCATAGCCCATATCCGCGAACGCCGGGCCGGTGGCGGCGGAGAAGCCGACCAGCAGGGTGAGCGCGACCGGAGGGAACCCGGCGAGTATGCCGATGACCAGCGTGATCAGAGCGACGGCGAATGCTGGAAACCAGCCGGCATGCATCGCCGCGAGGCCGACGATCACCTGATGCGCGAGGGCCGCGAAGGCGGCATAGATCAGAAATGCGATCAGCATGCCCGGCGAGAGCTCGCTCCAGAGCCCACCGAGAAATGCGAGCAGCACGGCGATCAGGATGAAGGCGGTGCCGCCGAGGCCCATCGATCGGCGGACATCCGCGACGGTCTTCGTGGCGCCAGCCGCGGGCGTCTGAGCCGTGTCGCGGAACATCAGGACAATGACTTGCAGCAATGCCACCAACCCGGCGCCGACCATGAAGCCGTGCGGGATGTAGGCGGCATTGATGTCACCCTTGGGAATGATGCTCGCGAAAGTCGGATTGCCGAACAGGAACGTCGAGTAAAAGCGCACCAGCAGACCGATGCCGAACATGGACAAAGCCCAGATGTTGCCGATGAAGGCGATGCCGAAGGCGGACATCGGGATCCTGAACCATGCGCCAGCGACACCGACCGCGACGCCGGCGCCGAGGATGACGAGCCGCCGCCCGCCTTGGTCGCCGGCGCGGATTGCTTCCGCCGCTGCGATCCCGGGCGGCCAGGCCCCGTTGGCGGGAAACACCTCGCTGTCGAACATGCGGTAAAGCAGGTAGCCGTCGACCAGCATGGCCAGGAAGACGCCGACGAACATCGGCAACACCAAGTCCGGTCGGCCCACGACGAAGGGGATGCCGATCGGCAGCAGCAAGGCGTTGCCCGCGCCGAAGGTCGCGGCCGAAATCGCCGATTGGGCGAGGTTCTGCATGTGGATCGAGCGGTAACGCGCGAACGCCGCCAGGGGAACGCGTGCAAGCCCCATGGCCGCGAGCGCGCCGATCAACGAGGTGTTGGGCGTGATGCCGAGCGTGACGATGAGCTGGGTGCCGATGATCGCGCCGACGATGCAGAGCGGTGCAATCAGGACGAGGCTGGCAAGGCTGAAAAACGCCGGATGCAGCCGAGCGTCATCGGTGGCCGGCGTCTTTTCCACGATCACTCGTGCCATGATGACACCCCCTTCGGCGGTAGGCTGTTCTCAACCATGCGCACGCGTCATGGTCCGGCCCGTCTGGGCAACCGGCACCAACACCGTGCCGCGAGAGGTATCCGGGGGCAAGCGCTTGCCGCCCGATCTTGACCCCAAGGCGGACCTGATGTGGCGACCGTCGACCGCGTGCATGAGAACACACCGAGGCCGGGTCACGCGGTCAGCGCGACCGTCGCGCGGCAGGGCTGGATTGCCTCGGCTTCGGCGCGCGATGACGAAGCGGATCGATCGCTACGCGCGTTTCTTCTCGCGCGCGGCGTTGCGCTTCAGGTAGGGCGCGAGGTAGCGGCCGGTGTAGCTCGCCTTGACCTGGGCGACCTCCTCGGGCGTGCCCCACGCCATCAGCGTGCCGCCCTCCTCGCCGCCCTCCGGGCCCATGTCGATCACGCGGTCGGCCGTCTTGATGACGTCGAGGTTGTGCTCGATGACGACCACCGTATTGCCCTGCGCGGTGAAGCCGTGGAGCACGTCGAGGAGCTGGCGGACGTCGTCGAAGTGGAGTCCGGTCGTGGGC
>DATJLY010000318.1:0-3118 GCA_035509095.1 Allostellaceae bacterium
AGCTGACCATGGCGGAGAGGCCGTAGTCGCTGTCGTTGGCGATCCGGATCGCATCCTCGTCGTCCTCGAAGGGAATGACCGCCAGCACCGGCCCGAAGATCTCCTCCTGGGCGATGCGCATCGAGTTCTTCACGTCGACGAAGCATGTCGGCTCGACGAAGAAGCCGCCGCCCTTGTCGGTGCGCACCCGGCCACCGGCGAGCAGCCGCGCGCCCTCGCTCTTGCCGAGCTCGATGTAGCCCATGACCCGGTCGAGTTGGCGCTTGGAGACGACCGGTCCCATGACGTGGCTGGGATCGTTGAAGTCGCCCCAGCGGCCAGCGAATCCCGCATAGGCCTTCTCGAGCGCGCCCACGGCCTCGGCATAGCGGCTCCTCGGCACCAGCAACCGGGTCGCGATGGCGCAGCCCTGGCCGGCGTGGAAGCAGACGATGCCACGCATGACGGTCGCGGCGAAATCGTGGGCGTCATCCAGGACGATGTTGGCCGACTTGCCTCCCAGCTCGAGAAATAGTCGCTTCAGCGTCGGACCGCCCTTTTCCATGATCCGCTTGCCGATGGCCGTCGAGCCGGTGAAGCTGATGAGGTCCACGCGCGGATCGGTCACCAGCATCTCGCCGGCCATGGCCGGGTCGCTCGAGGTGACGACGTTGAAGACGCCGGGCGGAAAACCCGCCTCGATGGCGAGCTCCCCGAGGATGACACCGGCGAGCGGCGTCTCCGGCGCGGGCTTGAGGACGACCGTGCAGCCTGCCAGAAGCGCGGGCACCACCTTCCCCAGGTTGACGTAGAAAGGCACATTCCAGGGGGTAATCGCGCCGACGACGCCCATCGCCTCGCGCAGGATCAGCCGTTGTGTGCCAAAACCGTATTGATCGCGCCGGCCCCGATCCTCTTCCCAACGCACCTTGGGGAAGAGCTCGACAACGTCGGCCGCGCCCTCGACCGCACCGTCCACTTGCGCGCGAGACGCGGCGCCCAGAGCGGAACCGACTTCGTGCCGCGCAATGGTGACGAGCTTCTCGCGATTGGCCCGCAGCAGCTCCAGGAACTTTTTCAGCAAGGCGTGGCGATCGGCATGCCGCCGCGACCAGTCGGTTGCGTCGAAGGCGCGACGTGCGGCGGCGATGGCCTCACCCACGTCCTGCGCCGATGCATCGGCCGCCTTGGCGACCACCTCACCGGTCCAAGGACCGACGTCGTCGTAAGTCCGGCCGCCGGCGGCCTGGCGCATTTCGCCGTCGATATAGAGCTTGCCGTTTGAAAGCATTACCTGTTCATCCTATGCGTATCGCACGCGACCGGCGTGCAAGCGTGGAAAGACTCAACCGGACGTGCGCGCCTGCAGCGAGATGCTGGCCGCATGCACATCCGCGGGCAGATCGATGAGCGCGCGAAACACGTTGGTCACGGAAACATATTGCGAGATCGGCCGCTCGCGCAGGTTGAGCCCTGCCGCCGCGGACGCCTGGGCGAATCTGACGGCGACCGCCGGATCGATATCCCACGTCTTGTCGGCATCCATCATCTGTCCGGCGCGCACCATGCTCACCCGGATCCCCGCGCCCTCGAGCTCGCGGCCGAGGCCGTGTGAGAAGCGCTCGAGCCCGGCTTTCGAGGACTGATAGACCAGCAGATAGGGGAACGGGAGCTCCACCGCCTCGCTGCTGACGTTGATGATGTGGCCGCCGCGGTCCATCAGCGGGATCGACGCGCGCGCGCACAGCATCGGCCCGGCCAGATTGGTGGTGACCGTCCTCAGGATCTGCTCGTCGGTCGCCTCGGCGGTGAGAAACGCCTGATAGTACGCGGCATTGTTGATGAGGACGTCGATCCGCGGATGACGGTGCGCGATCGCGGCGAAGGCCTCCCTGACCGACTCCGGCGAGCGGACATCGCAGCCGATCGCGACGGCGCCGTTGCCGATCTCCTTGGCTACGGTTTCGACCTTCGAGACGGTGCGCCCGAGAAGCACGACGGTCTCCCCGTCGGCGGCGAACCGCCGCGCGAGGGCTCGTCCGAGGCCGGCACCCGCGCCCGTGATGACAATGATCTTCGACACGTCTGACCTCTGCTCGCTATAGGATGTCAGCCCTTGCCCGGGTACACGGAAAGATCTCCGGCGTAGGCGATGCCACCGCTCCAGAACTTCGTGCCGCTCACCTTCCTGAAGTAGTGCACCGTGCGTGCGAAGGAGCCCGAGGACGATCGGGGTTGCATGGCGATGCCGCTCGGGCTGACGCCGCGCGCCCGGGCGCTGAAGTCCTTGATGGTGAAGGTGAGGTCATCGGTCTGTTGCGCGCACAGGACGAGCTGATCGCCGGGACAGTAACGTCGCGGCTCGATCTGCACCGGCGACAGTTCACCGCGTTTCATGGCGACGTGGCCGGGCACGTTGGTCACCTCGACACTGTGCACTTCCTCGTACCACTTGAGGTATTCGGCCTTTCGTCCCGCCACGTAGTTGCCGAGGATGATGCTGACACCGGAGAACGGCTCCGCGCGGCGCCAATTGGGGCTGCCCTTCCAGTCGCCGTAGAGCCGGTAGGTGTAGAGCCGCTCGGTCTCGTCCCCCGGCACGTCCGCGATCAGACCGAAGTCGCGCGCCTGCGCGACCAGGGGTCCGAGCGCCGGGATGTCGATCGCCGGGTCCGGCGGGTCGAAGTCATAGACGCTCAGGAACCGCCAGGGTTGCGGGATGTCGGGCATGATCTGCTCGCGCGTGACCTCGTACCGGTCCGCTCCCTCGAAGCCGCGCAGCGCGCGCAGCGCCTGGCGGTGCGGCCCGTCGAACCAGGCGGCGTAGTCCGCTTCGCCTCCGGCGGGCACGTTGTGCAGATGAAGCGTCGTGTAGAGCGCCATCGCTCCTACTCCTTCTTGCCCTTGCCGCCGATGCTCTGGACGTACTTCTCGAGGCCGGCGCGATACTCGGGATTCAACATCAGGGCGGAATTCAGCGCGCGCTCGACATTGCGCGCCTGCGCGAGCCCGACATCGCGCGCCATCTCGATGGCGAGCTTCGCGGCGCCCATCTGCTCGCCGTTCTGTGCGGCGAGGTGCCGGCAGAAGCGCATCACCTCCTCCTCGAAACGCTCGTCGGGCCAGACTTCGTGCACCA
>DATJLY010000319.1:0-2852 GCA_035509095.1 Allostellaceae bacterium
GTCGTCATGGAAGACCGGTATGTCCAGCAGCTCGCGCAGCCGCTCTTCGATGATGAAGCATTCCGGCGCCTTGATGTCTTCGAGATTGATGCCGCCGAAGGAGGGATGAAGATAGCGCACGCAATTGATGAATTGATCGACGTCGCGGGTCGCGATCTCGAGGTCGATGCCATCGATGCCGGCAAAGCGCTTGAACAGCACCGCCTTGCCCTCCATCACGGGCTTCGAGGCCAGCGCGCCCAAATCGCCAAGCCCCAGCACCGCGGTGCCGTTGCTGATGACCGCGACGAGGTTCCCTTTCGCCGTCAGATCGAAGGCCGCCGCCGGGTCGCGCTGGATTTCGAGGCACGGCCAGGCCACCCCCGGCGAATAGGCGAGCGACAGCTCCTGTTGCGTCGTCAGCGGCTTGGTGGGCGCGATCTCGAGCTTGCCGGGCTTGCCTTCGGCGTGGAAGCGCAATGCCTCCTGTGCCGTGACGCGCGATCCGGCCGATGATGCTTCTGGCATTGTCACCTCCCGGCCTCCGTTGTCGGATTTGCGGAGGCTCAGATCTTCGATATCTCCAAGGTCGGGCGCGCGAACAGCTCCTCGACCGCGAGCCGGCGCTTCACCAGACCCTGCTCATGCGCGTACCGCGCGAGCGTCTCGATCTCGTTGCGGTTCTCCTCGACCCCATAGCGCCAATAATCCTCGCCCATGAGCCGCACCGTCTCGAGCGCCTCGGCCTCGAGCCAGGGAAGCGTCACGCGCAGCGCGTTGATGTCGCGCACCTCTTCGAGCGCAAGCGCCTTTGCCGCCGAGAACGCCTTGAAGAGGCTCGTCGGCAGCCAGGGATGACGCTCGACAAGGCTCTTCTTCACGCCGATCAGATGCATGATCGGGAAGCGCCGTGTCTTGTGGTAGTACTCCTTCTCGACCGCGCGATAGTCGGGGAAGAGCCTGCCGACATGGGGCGCGCCGGTCGTGAAGCACGAGGGCGCGCGGGCGCTGAACATCGCGTCGAGCTCGCCCGCCGCCAGCATGCCGGACAACGTCTTGTCGGCGGGGATCGGCTTCAGATCGAGGCCCGGAATGGGCGCCAGAGGCGTGCGCTCGTCGCGGCCGGGCTGCTCGATCCCGCCCGACCGCCAATGGATGTCGGCCGGATTGACGCCGTATTCGTCCGCGAGGATGCCGCGCATCCAAACCACGGCGGTGATCTGGTATTCGGGCAGGCCGATCGTCTTGCCCTTCAGGTCCTGGGGCGTCCTGATGCCGCGATCGGTGCGGATATAGATGCCGGAATGGCGGAACACCCGCGAGACGAAGGCAGGGATGCCGGTATAGACGGAATCCCCGCTGTCGGTGACGCGCAGATACGAGCTCATCGACAGCTCGCATACGTCGAATTCCTGATACCGGAAGGCGCGGAAGAACACTTCCTCGGGTTCGAGCGGGATATAGGTGACGGCACAGCCCTCGACGGGCACCCGGCCATCCTTGATCGCGCGCGTCCGGTCGTAATCGCCGCAGGCGATGGTGATGGGAATCTGGACGGTCACGCGTGCCGCCTTTCGTGGTCGATCTGCATCTGGGCAAGGAAGAACACCAGCGGATGGATGCCGAGCGCCAGAAGCTGCGTCTGGTCGAACGCGGCGAGCGCCGCAGCCTCGTCGGGCGCGAGATCGGCACCGGCCGCGAAAGCGCGCGGATCGCCGACGAAACGGCGGCGCTCGCGCTCGTCATTGGCAAGCCGATAGAGCAGCGCGGTCAGGCGCACGCGCTCGGGATGGATGGGCGGATAATGGAGCGGATCGGAACGCCGGTCCGGCGGATCGTGCCAGGCGAGCATGGCGTAGGTGTGGTGCCAGCTCGGCTCGAACGCGCTGACATCGGGCTTGCGCTCGCCCAAAAGCCCGGCGGCGATCGCCCACGAGCGCAGCTCGACATTCCCCATATCGTCGAGGTACCGCTCTTCGAGCGCCAGAAGCTGCCGCAGATTGCCGGTCTTCAGGAGCTCGAACAGGCGCCGGTCGAAATCGACTTCCGGGTGGGAATAGCGGTTGGTCCCCGGGAAGTGCGACATGCCGCCGCTCGCGATCGCCACGGCGCGCAGGCCCGCCGCCGCGACGCCCCGCGCCAGCGCGGCGCCAAAGGCAAAGCAGCGCAGCATGGACGGCTGCGGCGGCACGTAGGAATTGACGTAGACCGGCACGATCGGCGCGTCCACGCCCAGGAACGTCAGCGGAATGCCGAAGGCATAGTCGATGTCGGCATTGTTGGTGAAAGCGGGATCGAAGCCCTCGCTTTGCATGTGCAGCATGAGCTTCATCGCCGCATCGCTGGCGATGCGGAAGCGGAAATTGCGTCCGACGAACGTACCGCCGACCTCGGCGCCGAGATGAAAGCAGAAAGGCGGTGTGCAGTGCAGCAAAAACTGGTTGGCGTGATCGTTGGCGATGACGATCCAGAGATCAGGCTTCAGCGCGGCAAGCCGCGCCCCCACCGCCCCCATCGCGACACGCACCCGCTCGACCGTCGCCTTGTCCTCGGTCTCGGGGAGCGAAAAGAATTGCGGTGCGTGCGGGACGAGCGCACCGCCCAGGACGCCACTCATGAGGCCACCTCCGGCTGCCATCGCCATGCCCGCGCCATCCGCGAAAATCGTGCGGCTCGCCTGTCGTTAGCGCGCAGGCTCGCAGGTCGCAACAAGCTCGTCCAGATCGATCCGGCCGGCATGCGCCGCGTCGATCGCGGCAAAATTGCTCCGCTCGTAGGTCAGGAATTCGTCGAGCGTGACGCGGTTTTGCAGCGATACATCGGCGATCATCACCGGATCGACGCCGTCCTCGACGCGGGGCGCTCTTCTGTCG